>CAZPJF010000384.1:0-3646 GCA_964586095.1 uncultured Gemmatimonas sp.
GTAACCCGACAGTTAGGACGTCCGCAACCCTGCCTGCCACCGCAACATGCGCCGCTCGCGACGACACGGCAAGGCGCACCGCGCACGGACTTCCGGGCCCACGGGACCGGGAATCGGGAGATTCCACCCGCTCTACCCCCGGTCGGGGCCCCCCGTCACAATCCGCCCAACCCGCCTCCGGCGCCTGGCGGCACTCGGCCGGCGAATGGCTTAGGTTCCGGCATCCCCTCCCCTACTAATGAAGAAGCAGAGCCGCCTCCCCCGCGCCCGATCCCTGGCACGCCACCTCGCACCGGGCCTCGTGCTCGCGTTCGCCGCGCTCCTCGGTCCGCGGGCCGCCGCCGCGCAGGCCGCCGACCCGGACACCGGCCGCGCCGCCCGGGTGGCCCGCGCCGCCCGCGCCCGCATCCGCGGCGCGCAGACCGGCGTCTGGGTCATCGTCATCTCCGACTACCAGTGCCCGTTCTGCAAGAAGTGGCACGACGAGACCGAGCCGGCCATCCGGCGCGACTACGTCGAGACCGGCAAGGCGCAGATCGCCTACATCAACTTCCCGATCGCGAGCATCCACCCCAACGCGCAGGCGACGCACGAGGTCGCGATGTGCGCGGCGGAGCAGGACCGCTTCTGGCCCGTCTCCGACGCCCTCTTCCGCACCCAGGATGCGTGGAAGCGGCACGGCAACATCGCGGCCTACCTCGACACGCTCGTGCGCACCCTCCCGGTCGACAAGCCACGGCTCGACCGGTGCCTCCAGTCCGGGGAGATGCGGCCGCTCATCGCCGCCGACCTCGACCGCGCGCGGCGACTCGGCGTCGGCTCCACGCCCTCGTTCCTGATCGGTGGCCGGCCCCTGATCGGGGCGCAGCCCTACGCCGCGTTCAAGCAGGCCATCGACGCCGCCATCGCGGCCGCGGCCGCAGGACCGTCGCGCTGACCGGCCGTCCCGGCGTGGGCGCCTCGCTCCCAGCGCGCGGCGCCGTCGCGCGCCCGGCCACGTACCCGGCCACGTGCCCGTGCACCCGCTGATCTCCCCCCTCTACGCCGTGGCGACGGGCGCCGCCGCCGCGCTCGCGCACCTCCCGGTCGAGGGCCGCTCCAAGCCGTGGCGCGCGGTGCGCGCCCGCCGCGACGCGCTGCGTGCGCTCGTCGCGTGGGGACGCTCGGCGCGCGATCCGGCGCGGCCGCTGCTCTGGATGCACGCGCCCTCGGTGGGCGAGGGGCTGCAGGCCCGCCCGGTGCTGGAGCGGATCCGCGCCCGCCACCCGCAGGTGCAGCTCGTGTACACGCACTTCTCGCCGAGCGCGGAACGCTTCGCGGCGGCGCTCGCGGTCGACGCGCGCGGGTACCTGCCCTTCGACACGGGGCCGGCCGCCGCCGCGCTGCTGGAGGCGCTGCGGCCGACCGCGCTCGTGTTCGCCAAGCTGGACCTCTGGCCGCGGCTCGCGGAGGCCGCCCACGCGCGCGGCGTGCGGCTCGGGATGGTCTCCGCGACGCTGAGCGCCGGCTCCGGACGCGCGGGCGCGCTCGCGCGGGCGCTGCTCGGCGACGCCTACGCCGCGCTCGACCGGGTGGGCGCCATCGACCCCGCCGACGCGACGCGCCTCACGGCCCTCGGTGTGCGCACGGACCGCATCGACGTCACCGGCGACACGCGCTACGACCAGGTCGCGGCGCGCGCTGCCGCGGCGGACCGCGCGGGCCCGCTGCTCGCGCCGCTCGTCGCCGCGCGCCCGACGGTGGTCGCGGGCTCCACCTGGCCGGCGGACGAGGCGGTCCTCCTGCCGGCGTGGATGGCGCTCCGGCGCGACGTGCCTGACGCACGGCTCGTCATCGCCCCGCACGAGCCCACACCGGCGCATTGTGCCCCCCTCGTCCGGTGGGCGGCCGAGGGGGGGCTGTCGCTCGCGCCGCTCGGCGAGGCCCGCACGACGCATGACGTGGTGCTCGTCGATCGCGTCGGCGTGCTCGGCGACCTCTACGCGCTCGCCGACGCCGCGTACGTGGGCGGCGGCTTCCACGCCGCCGGCCTGCACTCGGTCCTCGAGCCCGCCGCGTTCGGCGCGCCGGTGCTCTTCGGTCCGCGGCACGCCAACAGCCGGGACGCGGCGCTCCTGCTCACCGCGCGCGGGGGTGAGGCGCTGTCGGACGCGGCCGCGCTCACGCGCGCGCTCCGCATCGTGCTCACCGAGCCGGACACCCGCGCGAACGCGGGACGCGCCGCCCGCCGCGTCGTCGACGAGGGCCTCGGCGCCGCGGACCGCTCGACCCGGCTGGTGGAGTCCCTGCTCGGACCCTGACCGCCCGTGGCCGCCGAACGCAGAAGGGCGGCCCGCACGGGCCGCCCTCCCTCGTCCTTCAGCCTGCCTCAGCCGTTCAACGCAGCCCCTTCGGCGTCCACGCGAACGAGATCGCCACCGCATCGTCGTCCCCGAGCGCGGCCGCCACGCGGATCGCCATCTGCGGCTTGAACTCGAAGTTGGCGCCGATGTCGACGTCGAGCTGCGTGTCGCTGTCGTCGAAGTCGCCGACCGAGACGCGGTTCCAGCTCAGGCGGGGCCCCACGAACGGCGAGATCGCGAGCTGGTTGTCGAGCGCGAATCGGTGGCCGAAGACCGCGCCGAACGGCACGCGCACCGTCGTGATGTCATCGCCGGTGGTGAAGCCGAGGCCGCCGTGCAGCACGATGTCGAACGGCATCTCCTGCGTCCCGCGCGTGAGCTGGTAGGCGAGCCCGCCGCCGAGCACGAGGCGCGTGTCGGCGCCGTCCGCCTCGGGGTCGGCGAAGCCGGCGTCGAGGGTGAACTGGAGCTTCGGGTTGCCGAGCCCTTCGCGCCACTGGAAGACGAACGCGGTGCCGGCGTCGCCGGCGTCGGCGAGGACGAAGTTGTACTCGCGCTCCGCGATGCGGGACGGCTGGAGCGAGGGGTAGACGTAGGCCTGCGCGCCCAGCGGGGCGGCGGCGGCGAGGAGGACGGCGGAGACGCCGGCGAGACGACGCAGCATGGGGTGATCCGGAGGATGTGGGGTGGAACGCGCGCAGCGGCTCCGTGCCGCCGCAACGAGACCGGGCGCCGCGCAGGGCGCAGCGCTCGGTGGAGGACGAGTACCCGCCGGGGCGGGTTTCAGTTCCGCCGCGGCGCGGCTAGAGCCGCGCCGCCTTCTCGGTGACGACGCGGACCACGTCGTCGACGACCTGCAGGAAGCCGCCCTCGACCTGGAAGCGCGCCGTGCCATCGCCGATGCGGAGCACGCCCGCGCCGAGGGTGGTGACCATCGGCGCGTGCTGGGGGAGGATGCCCACCTCGCCGTCGAAGGCGGGCGCCGTCACCGACGGCGCCTCCCCCTCGAAGAGGGTCGCCTCGGGCGAGATCACCGAGACCTTCAGCGAACCGGCCATGCTGCCGCTCACGCCTGCAGCGCCTTGGCGTTCTCGACGACGTCGTCGATGCCGCCGGCCATGAAGAACGCCTGCTCGGGGAGGTGGTCGAACTCGCCGGCCACGAGGCGCTCGAACGAGCTGATGGTCTCCTCGAGCTTGACGAACTTGCCCGGGCGGCCCGTGAACTGCTCGGCGACCGAGAAGGGCTGCGACATGAAGCGCTGGATGCGGCGCGCGCGGCCGACGATCTTCTTGTCGTCCTCG
>CAZPJF010000385.1:0-3643 GCA_964586095.1 uncultured Gemmatimonas sp.
GTCCCCTTCCTGGTCGTAGAGCCCCGCGACGAACCGCAGGAACTCCGCCCCCGTGAGCTTCTCGTAGATGAACGGCCGGTCGGGGATGAACCCGAGCTTCGACTTGGCCGTGATCGGGTCGGCCGACATGTCGACCCCCGCCACGCGGATCGTGCCGCTCGTCGGCTTCAGGATCCCGGCGATCATCCGGAGCGTGGTCGTCTTCCCGGCGCCGTTGGGGCCGAGGAAGCCGAAGAGCTCGCCGCGCGGCACGACCAGGTCGATGCCGTTCACCGCGGTGAAGTCGCCGTACTGCTTGCGGAGCTTGAGGAGTTCGATCATCGCGCGTCCAGCACCTCGATCCGGAGTGTACCCACGAGCCGCAGCAGCTCCCCCTGCCGGGTGAGCCCGCCGCGCACGAAGCGCAGGTGCGCCGCATCCGCGGGGAACTGCCCGAAGGTGGGGTCGATCGCGACCCAGTCGCGGAGCCGCACCTCGGGCCACGCGTGGTAGTAGAAGCGGCCCTCCACGTACGCCAGCCCGGTCGCGATCCGCGTCGGGATCCCGACCGCCCGCGCCAGCGCGGTGAAGAGCTGCGTGTGCTCGTTGCAGTCCCCGCGCCGCGTGCGCAGCACCTGCAGCGCGTTGGGGATCGAGACGGTGATCTCCTTCGCCAGCGAGTCGTGCACCCAGCGATTGATGCGCTCCGCCACCACGCGCGGGTCGCGCTCGTTCCCCGCGATCCGCACCGCGAGCTGCACGATCTCCGGCGCGTCCGCCTGCAGCAGCGGCTCCGCGGCGAGCTCCTTCGCGAACCGGAGCCGGAAGCCGCCCGGGCGGGACGCGAGCGACCAGTCGGCGCGCAGCGCCTCGCCGTCCTCGCGCCGCACCGAGAGCTCGTTCCCGGCGAGTTGCTGGCGCCCGCCCTGCAGGTCGAAGCCCTCCAGCGAGGTCCCGCTCAGCCGCACGCGCAGCGCCGCCGGCGCGGCGCCGCCCGGCAGCGCGCCCGCCGCGATCGCGGTCCCCTCGATCAGGTCCCCCAGCGAGCGCGGCCCGGCGCCCGCGCCGGCGGGGCCCGGCGACGCCACGCGGCTCGCGCCCGCCACGCGCCGCCAGTTCTCGAACGCGATCTCGTACGCGATCCGCTTGAGCGTGATCCCGCCCGGCTGCGAGGTCTCCACCACGCGCCCCTGCGCGTCCACCCAGCCGCTGAAGCCCGTGCCGGTCGTCGGCTCGAGCTTCCATGCCCGTACCGTATCGATCAGGGCCGGCACGAACCGCCCGGCCGTCGAGTCGTAGCGCGCGCTGTCCACCACCGAGAACAGCGACTCCGCCGCGAAGCGCAGCGTGAGGTCGGCGGCCGCCATCGTCGCCGGGTCGAAGCTCGCCACCGTCACCGTCCGCCCAACCGCGGGGTCACCGACGAGCATCGCCGCCGCGGGGATGAGCGTGGGCAGCAGGATGGGCCCGCGGACCGCCAGCCGCTGCGAGTCGGCCGGCTGGCCGGGCATCGTCAGCTGGAAGACGACCGCGCTGTCGCCGTCGGCGCGCCCGCGGACCGACATCGGCGCGACGCCGCTCTCGATCGAGACGTCGAACTCGCGGAGCGCGAGCGCACGCGAGAGCGTGATTACCGACCGCGCCGAGGCCCGCACCTCCTGCCCGGCGACCGGCAGGTCGGCCGTGAAGAAGTCGACGACCTCGAACGCCGTCGCCGATGTGTCGATCGTGGTCGAGGCGTAGCCGATCTGCCGCCCGTCCCGCTCCACGAGGAAGAAGCTGGTGCTCGGCCCGAGCCGCAGCGCGGCCTCGGCGAGGATCGCGGCGCGCTCGCGGAAGAACTCGCGACGCACCAGCAGCCCCACCCCGACCGCCCACGCGGCGAGGATGAGCGCCGCGGTCGCCGCGCGCCGCTGGGCACGCCTGGGCGCGGGGTGGACGGGGGCAGGGGAGGTCACGCGGGGTCGAGGCGAGGGGTCACGCGCGTTGCGCGTCGCGGGCGCGCCGATAGTACTCGGCGGCTTCCGATGAACGGCGCAACCGGTCGAGGACGATCCCGACGCCCTTCAGGGCGCGCCAGTGGTCCGGCTCCAGCTCGGCGGCCCGCTGGAACGCGGCGAGCGCGCCCGGCAGGTCGTCCGCGTGGTTGAGCGCCTCGCCGATGTAGTAGTGGCCCGCCGCGTTCTCGGGGGCGAGTGCGATGCCCTTCCGGAGCGGTTCCACCGCGTCCTTCCAGCGCGCGCGCCGGCAGGCGAGGATCCCGGTCTGCAGGTGCACCTCCGCCGCGTCCGGGCGCAGCTTGGCCGCGCGCCGGATCGCCTGCTCGGCGTCGTCGTACTTGAGGCGGGCCCCCAGCGCGCTCGCCCGCGCGCAGGTGATCGCGAAGAGGTCGGCGCCCGCCGCCTCGGCCGCGTCGAGCGCCGCGAGCGCGGCCGCCGCATCGCCCTTCTTCTCGAGCGCCGCCGCGTAGGTCAGCGCCCGCGCGGTGTCGCCGGGCGTCTGCTCGAACGCGAGGCGCAGGGCCTCGACCGTGGGGCGCAGGGCCCGGGACGGCGGTGCGTCGCCCGCCGGCGCGCCCACGATCGTCACCCCGGGCCTGGGAACCGAGACGCGGGCCGGGGGCTTGGCCGCAGGGCGCGCATCCACCACCACCCGCATGGGGGCGATCGGTGTCGCCTTCATTTCCGGGGCCGGGATCCCGTCCACCCGCTTCGCGACGAACCGCGGCTCCTCGAGCTCGCTGTCGTCGTACGACCACTCCCCGCACACCGGCGGTTCCCGCACCGGGATGACCACCACCTCGTCGTCCGGACCATAGGTCTCGATCGGGACGAGCGGCACGCCCTCGAACATGCCGAGCGGCAGCTGCTCGGGGTCGGGGGCGGAGGGGGGCTCGGGACGGTCCAGGCGGTCCAAGGGAGGATCTGACGGAGTGGGAATGGAGCGGTGCGCCGGTACCGGGGCTTCGCGCCCCGGAAAGATGGCCTCCCGCACGTCGTTCGTGGAATCGGCCCCGGCTCCCGCGTTCCCCCTCGTCGACCCCCGTTACCGGCTCATCCGGCCCGCTGCACCGTCATTCCCCGCGCGCCGCGATCCCGCTCCCTTCCATAAACCGCCCGCCCGAACAAAGATTGAAGGTCTATGCCCGGCGACCACCTGATCGTTCGCGGAGCCCGCGAGCACAATCTCAAGAACATCGACGTCACGATCCCGCGCGACCGCCTCACCGTGGTCACGGGCCTCTCGGGCAGCGGGAAGTCCTCCCTGGCCTTCGATACGATCTTCGCCGAGGGGCAGCGCCGCTACGTCGAGTCGCTGTCAGCGTACGCGCGGCAGTTCCTCGGCCTCATGGAGAAGCCCGACGTCGACGCCATCGAGGGGCTCTCCCCAGCCATCTCGATCGAGCAGAAGACGGCCGGCGCCAACCCGCGTTCCACCGTCGGGACCGTCACCGAGATCTATGACTACCTTCGGCTGCTCTACGCGCGTGCCGGCACGCCGCATTGCCCCAACTGCGGCCGCGCCGTCGCCAAGCAGTCGCCGGGACAGATCGCCGACATCGTCCTCACCTGGCCCGCCGGGACCCGGATCGAGATCCTCGCCCCGCTGGTGCGCGGCCGGAAGGGCGAGTTCCGCGACCTCTTCGAGGACGCGCGCAAGCAGG
>CAZPJF010000386.1:0-3632 GCA_964586095.1 uncultured Gemmatimonas sp.
GCGAAATCATCCCCAAGCACGAGATTTACGACTACGAGTGCAAGTACGTGGCGGGAATGGCCGAGGAGCTGTTCCCGGCGCCGCTCCCCCCGGCGGTCCGCGACGAGGCGCAGCGATTGGCGCGACTCGCGTACCGGGCGCTCAAGTTGCGCGGATGCGCGCGGATCGACTTCCGCCTGCATCCGGATGGTGGTCTCTACTGCCTGGAAGCGAACACGCTGCCGGGGATGACGGGAACGAGCCTCGTGCCGCAGGCGGCGCAGGCGGACGGGGTGAGCTTCCCCGAGTTGTGCGAGCGGATCGCGCTCGACGCGCTCGGGGCCAATGGAGAGCACGGATGAACGACGTGTCGGTGGTGGCGGCGGCATTGGCCGGGGTCCCGGCCGGGGTGCAGTCGCTCGGACCGTGGGCGGGGCGACGGCAGCTGTTCGTGCGGTTCGCCGGCGAGGCGGAGACGGCGACGATGTACGTCGCGCCCGCGCTCGCGCGCGAGCTCGAGCGGCAGCAGACGCGCTCGACGTTCCACTCGATCGTGATCGGCGGGCGCGACGCGCTGGGGAACGTCCCGTTCCTGCTCGCGGCGCTGGAGCTGGCCAAGCCCAGGCTCCCGGTGATGCTCGACACGGACGGCCAGCGACCCGAGTCGCTCGGCGCGCTGCTGCCGCACCTCGCGCTCGTGCAGGTCACCATGGAGTTCACGGCGGGCGAGGCGTCGACGGACCGCGTGATCGAGACGCTCGCGGTGGCGGCGCGCGGCGGGTGCGCGCACGCGCTCGTGCTCGTGGCGCGCGAGGACACGCCGGACTCGGTGATGCTCCGGCTCGTGGAGGAGGCGCACCGGACGAGCGCGGCCACGCAGGTCGTGATCCACCCGTTCCAGCCGAGTGACGCGTCGAACATGCTCGACCGCCGCTGGGCGACGCTCCTCGACCATGCGATGGCGATGCACGGCGATTCGCGCCTCGCGCTGCGCCTGCCGCCGCCCGCCGGGTTGCGCTGATCGATGGCGACGAGCCCGCTGCCTACCCTCCCCACGGCGCCGCGCTTCCCGCGCGCGGTGCTGTGGGTCGTCGCGTGCCTGGGGCTCGTGCAGTTCCTCCAGTGGACCGTCCTGCTCCCCGAGGACGTGCAGGGAGCGCTGGGATTCCGCCGCGAGGACCTCGAGCTGGGCCGGTGGTGGACGACGCTGACCTTCCCGCTCGCGCATCGCGACGGGACGCTGCTCCTGATGAACGCCTACGCGCTGATCCTCTTCGGCGCGCGGCTCGAGCGGACGTGGGGTGCGCGCCGCTATCTCGGCTTCCTCGCGGTGGCGGGGCTCGGCGGCTGGATGCTGCAGATGCTCTCGGGCAGCGCGGGGATCCTGCTCGGTGCGTCGGCGGCGGCCTTCGGGACGCTCGCGGCGTACGGCGCCCGCTGGGGTGCCGAGCCGCACCAGCTCGCCGGCGGCTTCGAGACGAGCGGCCGCTGGCTCGTGGTGCTCGTGGGCGCGATCCTGCTCCTGGTCGGGCTGCGCTCGGGTCCGGGCGGAGGCCTCGCCTTCCTCGTGCACCTGGGCGGCATCGGGTCCGCCTGGCTGTTCGTCCGCGCGACGCCGGTGCAGCTCGTGGAGCGGTTGCGCGAGGGCGTGTCCGCGCTGCCGGACGAGCCGCCCGAGGACCAGCTCCCCCGCGCGGTGCCGAAATCGATGCCGCGGTCGCGCGCGCGCGACCGAGATTCGATCGACGACGTGGTCTCGCGCGCGAACGCGGCCGCGGCGCGCCGCGCCCAGCCGCGCCGTCGCGCGAAGCCGGAGGCCGCGCCGCCCCCGCCGACGATCGACGCGATCCTCGACAAGATCTCCGCCGAGGGGATCGAGCGCCTCACGGACGAGGAGCGGCGCGTCCTCGACGACCACTCGCGCCGCCTGCGCGACCAGTGAGCGCGGGTGGGCGGCCGCGCGCCGCCCGTCGTCCCCTCCGACAACCGACCCTTCCATGCCCCAGCCCGAGCTGCTCGAGACGTTCCCGAACCCGTATCCCGACCGGGACTACGAGATCTTCATGACCACGCCGGAGTTCACGTCGCTCTGCCCGCTGGGCGGCGTGGAGTCGGACGCGGCCGAGCTCGCGCTGCTCAAGGGCGGCGCGCCGGACTTCGCGACGATCAACATCACGTACGTGCCCGACGTGGAGTGCATCGAGCTGAAGAGCCTGAAGCTCTACCTCTGGAGCTTCCGCAACGACGGCATCTTCTATGAGCGCGTCGTGAACCGGATCCTCGACGACCTGGTGGCGAAGGTGAAGCCGCGGTCGATGACGGTGGTGGGCGACTTCAACGTGCGGGGCGGGCTCAAGTCGGTGATCACCGCGAGGCACGCGAGGGGATGAACGGGGGAGGAGGGAGGTGGAAGGAGTCGCGACCCTGCGGCGCACCCTCCCCTCCCTCCGGTCCCGCGGCTCACCCCGCGGCGGTCGGTCGCCAGCCGACGCTGCCGCGCCGGTTGGGGTTCCAGCGCGGGAAGGTGCCCATGACGCGCGCGGTCGCGGCGGCGGCGGTCACGTCGCGGATGGCCGCGTCGGCGTGCGGGTCGCCCACCGCGTGGTCGAACTCGATGAAGAAGTGATAGACCCAGGGCGCGCCGGTGGGACGGGACTCGAGGCGGCGGATGTTCACGCCGTGCGTGGCGAGCGGCTGCAGGGCACGGAGGAGCGCGCCGGGCTCGTCGGCGGCGGTGAGGAGCAGCATGGTGCGCGCCGGCGTGCCGGCCGGCAGCGGTTCCGCCACGCGTGCGATGGCGAGGAAGCGCGTCTGGTTGTCCGCGCGGTCCTCGATGTCGGGCACGACGACGGCGAGCCCGTAGTGATGGGCCGCCCGCCGGCTCGCCACGGCGGCGACGGTGGGATCGCCGATGCGCGCGACGTCCATCGCGGCGCCGGCGGTGTCGTAGACGGCCTGCACCCGCAGCTGCGGATGCTGCGCGAAGAAGCGCCCGCATTGCGCGAGCGCGACCGGATGGCTGAAGACGGTCGAGAGGCCCTCGAGCGTGGCGCCCTTCGCCGAGAGCAGGCAGTGATGCACGGCGACGACGGTCTCGGCGACGGCAACGAGCGCGGTCGCGTCGCTCAGCGCGTCGTGGCTGCCGCTGATCGACCCGACGATCGTGTTCTCGATGGGGAGGATGCCGCGGTCCGCCACGCCCCGCAGGACGAGCGCGGTGACATCCGCGAAGTCGCGGCAGGGGAGCCGTTCCACGTCGCCCGGCCAGAGCTGGTGGATCGCCTCGTCACTGAAGGATCCCAGCTCGCCCTGGAGGGCGACGCGGAGCGCGCGCGCGCCGCTCACTCGCGCGCGATGGCGCCGACCTCGCGCACGGTGACCGGCCCGAGGTTGAGCGCCTCGATGCCGGCGCGGACCTTCGCGAGGTCGCCCACGACGACGACCCACGCGTTCTCGGCCGGGAGGAGCGAGCGCGCCACGCGCTGCACGTCGGCGGCGGTGACCTTCTGCACGCGCTCGACGTACTCCTGCAGCCAGGTGAGCGGGAGGTTCCAGTTGGCGAGGCTCGCCAGCTGCCCCGCGATCTGCGAGGTGGTCTCGAGGTCGCCGGGGACGCCGAGCGCGAGGTAGGCCTTGGCGCGCGCGAGCTCCTC
>CAZPJF010000387.1:0-3632 GCA_964586095.1 uncultured Gemmatimonas sp.
CTTGGTCGAGAGGCTCACGTCGACGGCGCCCGGGATGGTCCTGAGCGTGGCCATCACGGTGTCGGCGGCGGCCTGGAGCTGCCGCGCGTCGTTGCCGCGCAGCTCCATCTGGATCTGCTTGATCGCCCCGCCCCACCCGGTGGTGAACACCGCGACGGTCGCGCCGCCGATCTGCCGCACCTCCTCGCGCAGGATCGCGCCGAAGCGGTCCTGCGTGATCGAGCGGGTCGCCTTGGGCCTCATGCGCACGTACACGGTGGCGAGGTCGACCGCGCCGAGCGCTTCGGACGGGTCCATGCCGCTGCTCGCGCCGATGGTCGTGAAGGTGTAGCGGACCTCCGGGTGCGCGCGTGCCAGCCGCGCCGCCTCCTCGGCCTTGATGCGCGTGTACTCGAGGTTGGAGCCCGGCGGGGTCTCGATCTGGATCGTGAGCTCCGAGTTGTCCGAGACGGGCACGAAGCCGAAGCCGCCGAACGTGGCCTGCACCCAGAGCGCGCCCACCATGGAGAACGTGGCGAGCGCGACCATCGCGAGCCGGTGGTCGAGCGCCCAGCCGATCACGCGCGTGTAGCGCTCGGCCTGGCGGTCGAACCACTGGTTGAAGACGACGAGCTTGCGCGAGATCCAGCTGCGGTGTTCGTGCGACTCGATCTCGGGATCCGGCCAGTAGGCCGAGAGCATGGGGTCGAGCGAGAACGACACGAAGAGCGAGACGAGCACCGCGCAGGCGATCGTGAGCGCGAACGGCTTGAACCACTGCCCCGAGAGCCCGTACATGAAGCCGATCGGCACGAAGACCGCGACGATCGAGAAGGTCGTGGCCGCCACCGCGAGGCCGATCTCGTCGGTCCCCTCGTGCGCGGCCTTGAAGTGGTCCTTCCCCATCTCCACGTGCCGCACGATGTTCTCGCGCACCACGATCGCGTCGTCGATGAGGATGCCGATCGCGAGCGACAGGCCGAGCAGCGACATCGTGTTCAGCGTGAAGCCGAACGCCCAGACCGCGATGAAGCTCGCGAGCACCGAGATCGGGAGCGCGAGGCCCGTGATCACGGTCGAGCGCCAGGAGTTCAGGAAGACGAACACCACGAGCACCGTGAGGAGCGCGCCCTCGATGAGCGTGCTCTGCACGTTCGCCACCGACGCGCGCACCCGGTCGCCCGAGTTCTGCACCACGTCGATCGTCGTGCCGGCGGGGAGGGTCGGCTTGAGCTCCTCGAGCTCCGCCTTGACGCGGTCGGCGACCTCGGTGGTCGAGTAGCCCTTGGCCTTCTTCACCATGATGCCGACGGCGTCCTTGCCGTTGAAGAGCGCCGCCGTGCGCATCTCCGCCGTGCCGTCGCGCGCGTCGGCGATCTCGCCGAGGCGGATCGTGCGGCCGCCCTTCTCCGCGACGACGAGCCGCAGGAAGTCGTCGGGCGTCTCCAGCTTGCCCTTGAGCCGGATGGCCCGCTCGTCGATCGCGCCGCTGATGCGGCCGACCGGGACGGCGAGGTTCTGCGCCTGGAGCGCGCCCACCACCTGCGCGACGGTGATCCCCGCCGCCTCCATCGCCGCCGGGCGGATCTCCACGGTGAGCTCACGCTCCACCCCGCCCACCACCAGCGCCTCGGCCACGCCCGGGATGCCGCGCAGCACCCGCGTCACGCCGGGGTCCGCGATGCGCGTGAGCGCCGACGCGTCGAGCGTGCTCGAGTTCAGCGAGAGCTGCACGATCGGCTGGTCCGCCGGGTCGAACCGCGTCAGCACCGGCTCCTTCATCTCCGCCGGCAGGTCGGAGCGGATCCCCGAAATCTTGTCCCGGATGTCCTGCGACGCCTGCTGCAGGTCCTTCTCGAACACGAAGTAGACCGTGATGTTCGCGAAGCCGTCCTGCGCCGCGCCCATGATGCGGTCCACGCCGGAGATGCCGCTGACGGCCTCCTCCACGCGGTCGAGCACCTCACGCTCCACCACGTCCGGCGAGGCGCCGGGGTACGGGATCGCGACGTTGATGATCGGCTGCTGCACGTCCGGGAACTCGTCGGTCTCGAGCTGCCAGAGCGCGAACAGGCCGAAGACGACCAGCGCCACCATCGACACGACGGTGATCAGGGGGCGCTTGATGGCGAAATCGGAGATGAACATGGGAGGGAGGGCAGAGGGCAGATGGCAGCGAGCGGTGGGGCGGGCGTCAGGGCGCCTTGGTCGCCTTCTGGTCGGTGGGCTGCGTGATCCGGAGCGCGGTGCCCGGCGAGATGCCGAGCGCCGGGCCCACGAGCAGGGTGTCGCCGGCCACGAGGCCGGCGGTGATCTCGACGCGCTCCTGCGCCTCGTCCTTGGCGCCGAGGGTGACCTCGACCTTCTCGGTGCGGCCACCCTTGAGCCGGAGCACCGTGGGCGCGAGCCCGCGCGTGTCGACCGCGAGTTCGGGGACGGTGAGCGTCTCGCGCGAGTCGCTCGCCACGCGCCCCTCGGCGAAGAGCCCCGCCACGAGCTGGTTGCCCGCGTTCGGGATGCGCACGAAGAGCCGCACCTGGCGCGTCTGCGGGTCGGCGCTCGGGTTGATGCTCGAGACGCGCCCCTCGAACGTGCGGCCCGGGTAGCCGGTCACCGAGAACCGGACCGGCGCGCCGACGCGCACCTCGCTGAGCTGGCTCGCCGGCACCGCCGCCTCGAGGCGCATGGTGCCGGGATCGACCACCGTGAGCAGCGGCGCCCCCGGCGCGACCACATCGCCCGGGTTCACGAACCGCTCGCTCACCACCCCCGCATACGGCGCGAGGACGTTGGTCGCGTCGAGCGCCTTCTGCGCCGCGGCGAGCCGCGCCTTGGCGTCGTCCAGCATGGTGCGCGCCGTCAGGTCACCCCGCCGCGCGTTCTCCACCTCGCGATCGGCGATCGCGCCGGCGCCGGCGAGCTTCTCGGCCCGCGCGAGCTCGCGCGCCGCGATGTCGGCCGCGCTCTGCGCCGCCGTCACCCCCGAGCGCGCCGAGAGGTACGCGTCGTTGATCGCGCGGTCGTCGATCTTCGCGAGCGAGGTCCCGGCCGCGACGCGCGCGCCGGGGTCCACGAACACCTGCACCACGGAGCCCGACACCTCGGCGCGGATCTGCGCCGTGCGCTCGGCCACGAGCGAGCCCGAGAGGATCGGGCCGCTCGAGAGCACCGTCTGCGCGGCGATCGCCATGGCCTCGGGACCGACCTGCACCGTCACCTCGGACGGGGCGGCGTTCTCCGCGGCATCGCCGCGGCCGCAGGCGGCGAGGGTGACGAGCAGGAGGGCCGGGAGGGCGAGCACGCGCGACGACATCGGGGACTTCCTCGGGTTGATGAGAGCGGTAGGCATGGTCAGCGCCCCCCAGCGGTGAGGGGGAGGTCCTTCAGCAGCGCGAGCCGGAGCCGGGCCAGCTCGAGGTCGCGCGCGGCGTTGACGCGCTGGAGGCGCGCCTGCTCGAGCTGCACGCGCACTTCCGTGAGCTCGAGCTGGGTGGAGATCCCTTCCTGGAAGCGCACCTCGGCGATGCGGTACGCCTGCGCCGCCTGCGCGTCGGTGCCGACCGAGGCCAGGTACGCCGCCTCGGCCTGCTCGAGCTGCGTGATCGCGAGCAGCGCGTCGAGCGACGCGCCCTCGCGGCTCTGCTGCAGCCGCT
>CAZPJF010000388.1:0-3603 GCA_964586095.1 uncultured Gemmatimonas sp.
TCCCGACGCGCGCACCGTGCTCTACGGCGCGCTCTGGGAGGGCGATGATGCGCGCGTGCACACCGTGCGGCCGGAGAGCCCCGAGTCGTCGGCGCTCGCGCTCCCGCCGGCCTTGCCGCACGCGGTGTCGGCGCAGGGCGAGATCGCGATTACGCTCGGGTCGCAGCGGCGCGGCATCATGACCTACGGCACGCTCGCCCGGGTCCCGCTCGCCGGCGGCGCGCCGCGCGAGATGCAGGAGCGCGTGAAGTTCGCCGATTGGTCGCCGGACGGCTCGGCGCTCGCGATCGTGCGCGACGTCTCCGGGCGCGACGTCCTCGAGTTCCCCATGGGCGCGCCGCTCGCCGGATCGGCGGCGGGCTTCTCCGGCTTCAGCTTCGTGCGCGTCGCGCCGCGCGGCGATGCGGTCGCGGCGTTCGAGCTGCGCGGCCCCCAGGACCTCATCGGCCGCGTGGTGGTCATCGACCGGTCGGGGCGCCGGCGCGTCGAGTCGGCCGAGTACTACAACGTGTTCGGCCTCGCGTGGCGCGGCGACGAGGTCTGGTTCACGGCCGCCGAGGCGCTCCCGCTCTTCCGGAACACGCTGTACGCCATGGATGCGCGCGGGCGCGTGCGCATCATCACGCGCGCGCCGGGCAACGCGAGCCTGCACGACATCGCGCCGGACGGGCGCGTGCTGCTCGCGCGCACCGACGATCGCGGGGGCATCGCCGTCCGCGCGCCGGGCAGCGCGTCCGAACGCGACCTCTCGTGGCTCGACGCCTCCGACATCGTCGACCTCTCGCACGACGGGCGGCAGCTGCTCTTCAATGAGGGGGGCGTGGGCGGCGGCCCCAACGAGTCGGTCTACCTGCGCGCGACCGACGGCTCCCCCGCGGTGCGCCTTTGCGAGGGATTCGCGCACGCGCTCTCCCCGGACGGCCGGTGGGCGATCGTGCAGGCGCGCCGCCAGGATCCCCACTTCTCGATCATCCCCACGGGCCCGGGGGAGAGCCGCCGCCTCGAGCGGGATGGGCTGCGCCTGCTGCGCGCGCGCTGGCTGCCGGACGGCCGCCGCGTGGTCGCGCGCACGGTGCCCGCCGGCACGGGCGATCCCGCGCCGCGCTTGCACCTGCTCGACCTCGACGGGCCCGGCACGACCGCCATCACTCCTGCGGGCGTCGCGATCGGGGACCGCGACTGGGCGGTCTCACCCGACGGCGCGATGGTGGCCGTGACGCTCCCGGAGGGCGTGACGCTCTTCCCGACGACCACGGGCGCGCCGCGCCGTCTTCCCGGCGTGGGCGCCGAGCGGACCGTCGTGGGCTGGATCGAGGGTGGTGTGCTGGTGTGCCGGGATCTGATCGCCGGCGGGATGATAGAGCGCGTCGATGCGGCGTCGGGTCGCCGTTCGCCGTGGCTCGAGATCGTGCCGCGGGACCCGGCGGGGCTCATGAACCTCGACCTCTCCACGCTCGTCACGACGCCGGACGGTCGCGGATACGGCTACGAGTGGCACCGGGCGGTGAGTGACCTGTACGTCGCGGAGGGGTGGGGGTGAGGCACGCGCCGCTCGGCCCGCGTGCCCGGTCCCGCCCTGCCCGCAGCGGGTGACTCGATCCGCCCACGACATGCATCCACTGGAGGTTCGATGACCGCCCTGCTCTGGACACGCATCGCGTTCGGCCTGGCCCTGTTCCTCGCCGCCGGCCACACCTTCGGCGCCGTGCTCGCCGCGCCGGCGGAGGGCACCGACGAGCCGGCGCTCCGCGACGCCATGCGTCGCTACCGCTTCACGGCGATGGGAATGACCCGCAGCTACTGGGATGCCTACCTCGGCAGCGGCTGGACGATCACCGCCTTCATCCTCGGCACGGCCGCGCTCACCTGGTTCCTCGGGCCGGTGGCCGAGACGGCGCCGGCGCTCGCGCGCCCGCTGCTCGTCGCGCTCGCCGGCACCTACGCGCTGGTCGCGGCGATCGGCGCGCGCTACTTCGTCACCGCACCGATCGTGGTGAGCGCCCTCATCGCGCTCGCCCTCGGTATGGCCGCGCGCGCCGCCGGCTGACTCACCACGCGGCGAGCGCGACCGCCGCGATGAGCGCCCCGAGCCGCTCGACGTCGCGCAGGTCGAGCACCTCCCCGGGCGAGTGGCTGTACCGCCCTGGCCAGGAGAGCGGGATGTTCGGCGCGCCGTGGTAGGTGAAGGCCGTGCCGTCGGTGCCCCCCTGCGTGAGCCCGAGCTGGAGCGGGATCCCGGCCTGCGCGGCGATGCGCGCGACCTGCTCGCGCGCGGCGGGCGGGGCCATGCTCGAGCTCTCGATGCCGCGCAGCACCGGTCCCGCGCCCGGCCGCGCGAAGGCGAAGTACGGCGACTCGAGCGGCGTGTCCGAACTCACGAACGTGTCGATGCTGTGCGCGCGCCGCACGCTCGGCCCGAGCCGCGCCGCAAGCGCCGCCGCCCCCACGAGCCCGACCTCCTCCGCCGTGGACCAGACGAACAGTGTGCGCCGCGGCAGGGCCGCGGGGTCGATCGAGCGGACCGCGCGCAGCAGGGCGAGCGAGCCGGCGCGATCGTCCATCGCGCGGCCGGTGAAGCGCGTGGCCGCGAGCCGCACGGCGTCCTTGTGCGCCGTCACCCCGCTCCCCACGGCCACCCCGCGCGCGACGAGCGCGGCCGAGTCGAGGCCGAACCATGCCGTCAGGCGCTCGGGGCGCCGCGTGCGCGCGTCCTCGCGCGGGACGAACACGCCGGGAAGCTCACGCGCGGCACCGTCCGCCTCGCGCGGCAGGTGCAGCAGCGCCGGCTGCCCCTCCCACGCCGAGGCGACCGGGCCGCCGCGCGGGCGGAGCGTCACCGTCCCGTCGCCCGCGATCGCGGTCACTTCGAACGCGACCTCGTCGAGGTGCGCGATGAAGACGACGGTGTCGCGCTCGGGGCCGGCGGCGACGACGAGGTTCCCCGCGCCATCGACCTCGGCGCGCTCGCGCGCCCAGGCGGGGAGCGCCGCGCGCACCGCGTCGCGCACGCGCCACTCGTCGCCCGGCACGCCGGGGAGGTCCGCGAGCCGCTTGAGTTCGGCGGCGGTCGCGGCATGCGCGTCCGCGGGCGGGTCGGGGGGCATCGGCGCCGGCGGCGCCTCGACCCACGGGGACGCGGGCAACGAGCCCGGCGCGACCCCCGCCGCGCGCACCACCTCGGCGAGCAGCGCCTCGGCATCGCCCTCGGCCAGCGTCTCGACGAGCGTGCCGCGGAACCGCACGGCCGGCGCGAGCACGCGCACCGAATCGACGCGCGCGTGCCCGACCACCACGCGGTTCACGCCGGCGATGGCGCCGCCGCCGGCCCCCACGCGCACCCAGCGCGCCTGCGCCGTGCGCTGCCCCGCGACGAGGAGCGTGAGCTCGTCCACACGCCCGATGCGTGCGAGTGCGGCACCGAGTCCCGGCCAGCCGAACACGCCCTGCGTCGTCATGAGGAGAATGGTCTCGCCGCGCGGTGCGGTGCCGCGTGCCGCGGCGGCGAGCGCGGCGCACCCGGCTCGCGCGCCGACCGCGGCGCCCGCCACGCCGCCCGCGTACCGCCACGCCGGAACCCGCCGCTCGAGGGGATCGAGCAGGCGG
>CAZPJF010000389.1:0-3600 GCA_964586095.1 uncultured Gemmatimonas sp.
ACTTCTCGTACTTCCAGGAGCGGGTGCCGGGCATGTTCGTGTTCCTCGGCGTGACCCCGCGCGACCAGGACTGGCGGAAGGCGGCGCAGAACCACTCCCCCTTCTTCTTCGCGGATGAGTCGGCGCTGCCGACCGGCGTCCGCACCATGTCGTCCCTCGCGCTGGACTACCTCATGGGCGCGGCGCCGGCCACGCGGCCGATGCAGTGAGGGTGCGGCCGGGCGCGGTGCGCGCGCGCGCGCCGCGTCAGGCCGCGAGCGCGGCGCCGCACTCGCCGCAGAACCGCGCCTGCGCGTCCTCGACCGCGGCCCCGCAGCGCAGGCACGCGCCGGCGAGGTACCGGCCGCAGTCGGAGCAGAAGAGCGCGTCGCCCTCGGGCCGCGGTCCGTGCACCGGGCACGCCACCCCCCGCGACTTCATCCGCGCGATGAGCGCCTCCGCGGCATCGGCGCTCGCGGCCGTCGAGGCGCTCGGCGTCTCCGTGTGCATCGCCGTCGCCGCACCGGCGGCGCCCGCCTGGCCCGCCGCGCGCTCGCGCGCCTCGAGCTCGGCGAGCGCGCGCGGCGCGTAGGCGGCGCGGAGCGTCGCATAGTCGTCGGCGGAGAGCTTCCCAGTCGCCTGGTCGAACTCGATCTCACGGAGCGCCTCGATCGCGCTGGCCTCGGCGCCGAGCGCGGCGGAGGGCGCCGCCGGCGCGAGGAACCCCGCACCGCGCAGCAGCGGCGCGAGGACGTAGGCGAGCGCGAGCACGGCCAGGGCGGACCCGAGGAGCAGTGCCATCATCTCAGGCGTCCTCGCGCAGCGCGCGCTCCAGCCGGTCGAGCTCGTCGCGGCTCACGCCGGGGATGCTGGCCGCGAACGCCGGCGTCCCCGGCTCGGGGACGGCGGCGGCGACCGCTCCCGCCGGTCCCCGGGCGGCCGCTGCGGCGCGCGCCTCCGCCGCCCACTTCCGGAGCAGCAGCGTCAGCGCCAGCGCGCCTGCCGCCATCGCGATCCCCGGTGCGAGGTAGCCGGCCCAATTGAAGCCCTCCTTCTTCGGCGCGGTGAGCGCCACCTCGCCGTAGGTCTCGACGAAGGCATCGAGGATCTCGCGCTCGGAGTAGCCGCCGGCGATCAGGCGCATCACGTCGCGATGCATCGCCGGCGAGACCTGGCAGGTGAAGTCGGTGGTCCGGCAGGTGTAGACGTCCAGGATGCAGCCGCACTGGCACTTGAGCTTGTGCTCGAGCGCGTCGCGCTGGTCGTCGGTGAGCAGCGGCGTGGCGTCGGGCTTCGCGGGCCGCAGCACCGGACGGTACGCGTCCTGCTCCATCGGCCCGAAGTTCTGCTGGGCCGGCTGCTGCGCCGCGGCGCGCCGCGCGGTCGTCGCGTCCACCGCGATCGCGGCGGCGAGACCGAGGGCGCCCGCGAGGAACGCACGGCGGTCGCCCGCCGGGGCGTCGGGCGCGCTGGGCGCGCGATCCCCCGCCGCCGCCGCCCCGGGGGTGGCGCGTGGTGCCGCGCTCACGCCCCCACCACCTCCGCCTGCGGCGCGAGCTCGGCCACGTAGCCGCCCTGCCGCCGGCGCCGCGACTGCGGCCACATCACGATGAGCCCGCCGAGCGCGACGAGGATCCCGCCGTGCCAGACCCAGACCACGAGCGGGTTGAAGTTGATGCGGACCTCGGCGCGCCCCTGCACCACGCCTGCGAGGACGAGGTAGACGTCCTGCTCGTTGCGCGAGAGGATCCCCACCTCGGTCGATGGCTGGAAGGTCGGGTTGCCCCGCGAGTCGAAGTGCTGCCGTTTCTCGCTCGTCAGGAGGTCGAGCTCCCGCCCGTCGAGCGACGGGCGCAGCGCGATCGCGACCACCTCGCGGTTGAGCGCCTTGAAGGTCGAGAGCCCCTCGTTGCGGAAGGTCCAGGTGCGGCCGTACGGGTCGACCGCCTTGTACTCCTGGCCGTCAACGAGCGTGACGTCGTACTCCTTCTTGAAGGCCATGCCGGCGAAGGCGGCCATGAGGATGACGATGCCCGCGTGCACCACGTAGCCGCCGTAGCGGCGCCGGTTGCGCGCCACCAGGCGGCCGAGCGCGACCACCGGGTTCTCGCCGTACATCCGGCGCCGCGCCCCGACGCCCTTCCAGAACTCCTGCACGATGGTGCCGGCGACGAACGCGGCGAGCGTCCAGGCCACGAGCGGGTAGAAGGCGCGGATGCCGAGCACGAGGAGCGCCGCCCCCGTCACGAGCCCGAACACCGCCGGCCCGGCGAACTGCCGCTGGATGTTCTGGACGCTCGCGCGGCGCCAGGCGATCAGCGGCCCGATGCCGGTGAGCGCGAGCAGCAGGAGCCCGAGCGGCACGTTCACCGCGTTGAAGAACGACTCGCCGACCGTGATCTTGGAGCCGCGCACCGCCTCGCTGAGGATGGGGAAGAGCGTCCCCCACAGCACGCTGAACGCGATCCCGACGAGCACGAGGTTGTTGTAGAGGAACGCCGCCTCGCGGCTGATCATCGCCTCGAGCTGGGCCTGCGCCTCGAGGTCCTTGAGCCGCACGCTCACCAGCCACGCCGTCGCCGCGAGCGCCACCACCATGAAGGCCGCGAACCAGTTCCCCACCGCGCTCTGCGCGAACGAGTGGACCGACTGGATGATCCCCGAGCGCGTGATGAAGGTGCCGAGGATGCTGAGCAGGAAGGTGGCCACCACGAGCGTGATGTTCCACTTCCGCAGCATGCCGCGCTTCTCCTGGATCATGATCGAGTGGAGGAACGCGGTCCCGGTGAGCCACGGCAGCAGCGAGGCGTTCTCGACGGGGTCCCACATCCAGTAGCCGCCCCAGCCGAGCTCCACGTACGCCCACCACATCCCGAGCACGATGCCGAGCGTCAGGAACACCCAGCTCACGAGCGACCATCGCCGCACCGCGCCGAGCCACTCGGCATCGAGCCGCCGCGTCACGAGCGCCGCGATGGCGAAGCCGAACGGGATGGCCGTCGCGACGTAGCCGAGGTAGAGGAGCGGCGGGTGGATCGCCATCGCCGGGTTCTGCAGCTGCGGGTTGAGCCCGCGGCCGTCGGCAGGGACCCAGTCGAGGCGCTCGTACGGGTTGCTCGCGAGCGCCGTGGTGGCGACGAAGAAGAGGAGGACGAGCGCGTTGGTGCCCGTCACCCAGGGCATCAGCTCGCGGTTGTGCCGCCGGTTGACCCACGTCGCGAGGAAGGCGTACCCCGCGAGCACGAGGCACCAGAACAGCATCGACCCCGCCTGGCCGCCCCAGAACGCCGAGAACTTGTAGACGACGGGGAGGTTCGCGCTGGTGAAGGACGCGACGTAGCGGAGCGAGAAGTCGCTCGTGAGGAGCGCGGTCCAGAGGCCGACGGACGCGAGCAGCACGAAGCCGGTGCCCGCATACAGCCCGCGCTCACCCGAGGCGACGAGATCCGAGCGGCGGAGCGCGCCGCCGGCGAACGACAGGGTCACGGACCACGCACACATCAGGAGCGCGATCCACAGGGACAGCTCGCCGACGAGGATCATCGCCTAGCGTGGGCGCTGCGGGCGCGGTCCGGGCGACGGCGGCGCCGCGGCGGGGGCCGTCGCCGCGGCGGGCGCGGG
>CAZPJF010000390.1:0-3599 GCA_964586095.1 uncultured Gemmatimonas sp.
CGAGCTCCACGTTGCCGCGCACGTCGAGCGACTCGTCGAGCTGCGGCTCCTGCGGCAGGTAGCCGATCTTCGTGCCCTTGTGCGGCCAGGCCTCGCCCTGGAAGTCCTGGTCCACGCCGGCCATGATGCGCAGCAGCGAGGACTTGCCGGCGCCGTTGGGGCCGAGGACGCCGATCTTGGCGCCGGGGTAGAACGAGAGCCAGATGTCGTCGAGGATGATGCGCGAAGGCGGGATCACCTTGCGCAGGCCCTTCATGACGTAGATGAACTGTGGTGCCACGGATCGATCGCGGTGGGAGGGGTCGCGTTGCTCGGCCGAAAGCTAGCGGGCCGCGTGGGCACGCGGCACGGCCCGGCGCGACGCCGCCTAGCGCGACGCGCCCGTCAGCAACCCCAGGAACTCCGCATCATCGAACTGCCGCCCCACGCTGTTGCCGAACCGGACGACCACCATCCGCAGGCTCGGGATCACGTACAGCCGCTGCTTGAACGCCCCGGCCGCCACCAGCATCCCCTCCAGGCCCGGCACGCGCTCCATGCCGCCCAGGTTCGTGCGCAGCACGCGGATCTCGTCGCGCAGCGCGGCGGGCACGTCCACGTTGAGCCACCACGAGAGCCCGTACGCCGGATTCGCCTCCGTGCCGCGCCGCAGCTCGGCCATCAGTGCCGCCGGGATCACCTCGGTCCCCTTCCACGTCCCCTGCAGGCGCACCAGCTCGCCCAGCTTCGCCCACTCGCGCGCCGTGAGATAGGCGCCGCTCGGGAGCTGGGGCTGGCCCTGCGACATCCCGCGCCAGAAGCCCGTCTGCATCCCCAGGGGGTCGAGCAGTCGGCGCTTCAGGTACGCGGCCACCGTCTCGTTCCGCGCCCGGAGCTTCCGCTCCAGCAGCGCCCCGAACACCTGGAACGGCGCGGGGCCGTACTGGAAGCGCGCCCCCGGGGTGCCCGTCAGGGCCGCCGTCACCGCCTCCGCGTAGCCGGGGGGCTCGCCGATGCCGCCCCCCTCGATGCCGCTCGTGAGCGTGAGGAGCTGGCGGATGGTGATCCGCGCCCGGACCGAGTCCCCCTGCCACTCGTGCAGCGTCTGCGCCACCGGCTCGTCGAGCGTGAGCAGGCCATCCTGCACCGCCACGAGCGCGAGGAGCCCGGCGAAGCTCTTGGTCCCGCTCGCGAGGAGATGCGTGCGGTTGGGGCTGTAGTTGTTGGGGTAGTCCTCGAAGACCACCCGCCCGTCGATCATGACCAGCACGGCATCGCCGCGCTCGGCCTTGGAGTACTCGGCGGCGCGGCGGAAGGCCGACGTGTCGGGGCGCTGCGCGAGGGCGGGCGCCGTCGCACCGCAGAGGAGCAGCGTGACGAGCAGCCTGACGGGCAGCGCGCGCGCTCGTCCGGCGCGCGCGCTCAGTGCCCCGCCTGCTTGGCCGAGATCACCGCGATGGCGAAGAGCGCCACCGTGAGCGGGCCCCAGGAGTAGGCGAGGGCGCTCACGAGCGCGGGATAGATTGCACGGATGCGATTGGGCATGGCGTCGGCTCGGAGGAGGGTCGTCCGGAGGACGAGCGGCACGCGACGGACGTTTCGCGCGCTGGTCCTCGCAGTATCGGCCGCGGCCGCGTGCGGGCGAGGCACGGAGCCTCGCCCCCCCGCGCGGTGGATCGATGTCTCGCTCCCGGACTCCGCGCCGCTGCCCCTGGTCGAGCTGCGCGGCGACTTCCCCGGCCCCACCGTCGCGCTCGTCGCCGGCGTGCACGGGGGGAAGCGCGCCGCCGTCGCGGCGCTCCGTACGCTGCACGACCAGCTGGGGACGGAGCGGCTGCATGGCACCGTGCTCCTCCTCCCGATCGCGCACGTCGCCGGCTACCTCGCCGGCCTCGCGCAGCAGAGCCCGCTCGACAGCCTCAACCTGAACCGTGTCTTCCCCGGCCGTCCCGACGGCCGGCCCACGGAGCGGGTGGCGCACGCGATCATGCGGGAGGTGGTCGGCCGGAGCGATTACCTCGTGGACCTGCACGGCTCCGACGGCGACGAGGCCGTGGGCGCCTTCGCGTACGCCGCGCGCCCGGTACTCGATCCCCGCGTCGATTCGGCCGCGCTCGGGCTCGCACGCCTCTGGGGCACCCCGCGCGTCGTCTGGGACACGGCCGGCCCGCGCGCCCTCCCGACCGCGCGATTCCTGCAGACCGCAGCCCATCTCTCGGGGGTCCCCGCCCTCACCGTCTTCGAGGCGGGCGCCACGAGCGACGACTCCGCGGCCACCGCGGCATTCGTGCGCGGCGCGCGGCGGTTGCTCACCGGGCTCGGCGTGCTCGAGATGGGCGACGGCCACCCCATCGCCACGGAGCCCGCGATCCACCCGCGACGCGAGGTCGCGGTGGCACCCAGCGGCGGGGTCTGGCGGCCTGCGCGCACGATGGAGCCCGGCCGCACGCCCGCCCCCCGGATCCGAAGTGGCGAACTTCTCGGCACCCTCGTCGATTCAGGGGGCAAGCCCCGTGAACTCCGTGCTGCCGCGTCCGGTGTGCCGCTGCACGTCCGGCGCGCCGGCCGGGTCGCACAGGGGACCCCACTCACGATCCTCGCCGCCGACCCGTAGCACCTCCTCCCTCCTCCCTCCTTCACCTTTCGTCATTGCCCGACTTCTCGAACATCGCCACCCAGCTCGGCTCCAGCCCGCTCACCGCGATCCCGCTCGTCTTCCTCGCGGGAGTGCTGACCAGCCTGACGCCCTGCATCTATCCCATGATCCCGATCACCGCGGCGATCGTGGGCGGGCAGGCCGTCGGCGCCGAGCGGCCGCCCAGGTGGCGCACCTTCGCGCTGACCATGGCGTACGTGCTCGGCCTCGCCGCGGTCTACTCGATCCTCGGCCTGATCGCCGGGCTCACGGGCACGATGTTCGGCAGCATCAGCACCAATCCGTGGGGCTACTTCGCGATGGCCAACCTCCTCGTCCTGGCGGCCCTCGCGATGCTCGATGTGCTGCCGGTGCGGTTGCCCGCCTCCCTGGCCCAGCGCGCGGCGACCGCCGGGACCGGCGGCCGCGCCGCGGGCGCGTTCGTGATGGGCTCCGTCTCCGGCCTCGTCGCCGCCCCCTGTGGCGCCCCGGTCATGGCGGCCGTCCTCACCTGGGTGACCACCACGGGGAGCGCCGTGCTCGGTTTCGTGTATCTCTTCCTGTTCTCGCTCGGCATGTGCGCCCTGCTCGTCGTGGTCGGGCTCTCGAGCGGGGCGGTCTCGCGGCTCCCGCGCGCCGGCGCGTGGATGCTCTGGGTCAAGCGGGGCTTCGCGTTCATCATGCTCGGCGTGGCCGAGTACTATCTCATCGAGATGGGGAAACTGCTGATATGATCGGGAACCGCTCCCACCACACGGCCGCGCCCACGCGTCCGCGCGCGACCCGCGCCGCGCTCGCCGCGCTCGCCGCGCTCCTCGCCATGCTCGCGCTCGGCGCCCCGCGGGCCGCCTCGGCGCAGCTCGGCATCGACCTCGGCGCCAAGGCACCCGATGCGGCGGTCGAGACGCTCGACGGCAAGCCGGCGCAGCTCGCGCAGGCCTTCGCCGGCAAGCCCGCGGTGATCGAGTTCTGGGCCACCTGGTGC
>CAZPJF010000391.1:0-3597 GCA_964586095.1 uncultured Gemmatimonas sp.
CTGCGGCGACCGGCGGAGGGTGGCTTCCGTGTCGCGCTGGTCGCCGAGGGCCTCGCGGTCTCGGTGCGGGCGCCCGGTGCGACGGAGTCCCTGTCCTCCCTCATCCGGCCGACCGATGCGGGGCGGTAGGCGCGGCATCATCCTGCCGACGATCCTCGCCACGCTCGTGGTGCTGGGACTGCTCTCGGCGCTGGCGCTGCACGACGCCGTGCAGGAGTGGCGCGTGGCGGCGTTGGCGGACGACCAAGCGCTCGCGCGGGCGGCCCTGCTCGAGGCGGTCGACGGCGTGTCGCACCCACCGGACCTCGCGGCGCTCTGCGTGTCGTCGCCCCTCGCCTCGCAGGGCGCGTCGGGGCTCGCGGTGGGGGGCGGCGCCTGGCGGGTCCGGTGGCATCACCTCGGGGAGGGGCGGGTGTGGGCCGTCGCGGAAGGCCGCGGCCTCCGGGGCGCGCGTGCGCGCGCGGTCGCGCACCTCGCCCCCGACACGGCGGCGAGCGACTCGGGGCTGTTCCGGTGCCCCGCGGCGAGCCGGCTGGCGGGGCGGGGTCCGCGCTGGCTCGAGCGCCACCCGGAGGGGTGAGCGGGGGGCCGTGGGCCCCATCTTGGCCCCGGACCGTTACTTCCCCCCGCCCCCGTTCGTGTAGCGGTGGCAGGCGACAGGACCAGGCGGTGCATTGACCCTGATCGGGGCCGCTCGCAAGTTAGCGTCCCCGGCCGTACTCGACTCGCAGGTCGCCTCACGGGATCCTCATGGCGCTTTTCGGACGCAAGAAGACAACCGTCGGTCTGGACATCGGCTCGGGCCTGATCAAGGTCGCGGTGGTCGACCATTCGAAGTCGCAGCCCGAGCTGGTGCGGGTGGCGACGACGCCCCTGCTCGCCGACGCGATCGTCGAGGGCGAGATCATGGATCCCGGGATCGTGGCGGACGCGATCACGGGCTGCATGCAGGCGGCCGGCGTCTCGACCAAGGCCGTCGTGACCGCCGTGGGCGGGCGCGACGTGATCATCAAGAAGATCCAGATCGACCGCGTGAAGGAGCAGCAGGCGCGCGAGCTGATGCGGTGGGAAGCCGAGCAGCACGTGCCGTTCGACATGGAGTCGGTGGAGCTGGACTTCCAGATCCTCGACCCGAACGGGACGGACGAGCAGATGAGCGTGCTGCTGGTGGCGGCCAAGCGCGAGCTGGTGGAGGCGAAGGTGCGGGTGCTCGCGGACGCCGGCCTGAGTGCGGCCGCGGTCGACGTGGACGCCTTCGCGCTGCACAACGCGTTCGAGCTGAACCATCCCGAGGCGATGCGCGGCATCGTGGCGCTCGTGAACATCGGGAACGAGGTGACGAACATCAACATCGTCGAGGAAGGGGTGCCGATCCTGACCCGCGACCTGACGGTGGGCACGCGGCGGTTCCGCGAGGACCTGCAGCGCGACCGCGGGATCGGGGCGGAGGAGGCGGCGGCCCTGCTGCAGGGCTACGACCGGTCCGAGCACCTGGACGCGATGTTCGAGACGCGCGGCGAGGAGATCGCGGTGGGGGTCGAGCGCGCCGCGGCGTTCCTCGCGTCGTCGTCGCGGTCGGGCGCGCAGGTGAGCGCGGTCTACCTGTGCGGCGGCGGGTCGCGCGCGCCGGGGCTGCTCGATGCGCTGGCCTCGCGGCTGCGGCTGCGCGTGGAGCCCGCGAGCCCGCTCGCGAACCTCGTCGTGCGTGACGGGGCGTTCGAGGGACTCGTCACTGACGAGGCGGCCCCCCTGCTCATGCTGCCCATCGGTCTGGCGCTCCGCCAGCCCGCCTGACGCCCGGACGCCCAGATGATCGAGATCAATCTCCTCCCAGGCGCACGCAAGAAGACCAAGGCCACCGGCGGTGGCGCCAAGGTCGACGTGCGCGCGATGTTCGCCGGGCTCGGCGAGCGGTTCAAGGACCCGTGGCTCGGCATCGCGATCGCCGGCGGCGGGCTCGGGCTGCTGGCGATCGGCGGGATGTACTGGCTGCATGACCGCGAGAAGCGCGAGCTGCTGGCGCGCGAGCAGGTGGCGGTGCAGGACAGCGCGCGGTTCGAGGGGGTGGTGCGCGCGGTGCGGTCGGCGGAGGCGCAGCGGGACTCGATCGAGCGGCAGATGGCGATCATCGCGGCCATCGACGGCAAGCGGTTCGTCTGGCCGCACATCATGGACGAGGTCTCGCGGGCGCTGCCGACCTACACGTGGCTGCGCTCGGTGGCGCAGTCGAGCGCGGCGCTCACGGTGAGCCCCGAGGTGGAGGCCGCCGGCACGGCGCCCCGGCTCGGGCTCCGGATCGTCGGCATCACGGTCGACGTGCAGGCGCTCACGATCTTCATGAAGAACCTCGAGGCGTCCGCGTTCCTGGAGAACGTGAACCTCGCGACGTCCGAGGTCACGACGGTGGAAGGGAAGCAGGTCACCGAGTTCACGCTCGACATGGCGTACTCGAAGCCGCCCGACTCGGCGGTGCGGACCGTTCCCCTGACGATCGCGGTGAGGTGATCATGGCGGGACTGCCGACCAACCAGCGGGACCAGATGATGCTGCTCGTCGCGATCGTGGGGATCGCGGGGGCCGGGCTCTTCTACCAGTTCTGGTACTCGAAGCAGAGCGAGGCGCTCGCGGGGACGCGGGCGCACGTCGAGAAGCTCGACGCCTCGAACCAGCGCGCGCGCGCGATCCTCTCGCGCGGCAACGTGCAGCAGCTGCAGGAGGAGTCCAAGCGGCTGCAGGCGAACCTCGACCTGATGCGCACGCTCATCCCGACCTCGAACGAGGTGCCGGCGCTCCTCGACCAGATCATCGGCGCGGCGCGGCGGACGGGGCTCGACTTCTCGAACTTCACCCCGTCGGCCACGGTCGCCGGGGACGCGTTCGACACGCACCGCGTGCGGATGTCGGTCCAGGGGAGCTACCACCAGATCGGCGAGCTGCTCGCGGCGATCGGGTCGCTGCGGCGGATCATCGTGCCGGTGAACGTCTCGCTCGCGGCGGCGACCGGGCGCAACGTGCGTGCGACGCGGCCCGACGAGCAGATGCTCACCGCGAACTTCGACATCCAGACGTACGTGGCGAAAGCCGTGTCCGAGGAGGAACCGTGATGCGGCGGCTCGCACTGCTCGCCCTCGCGCTGCTCGTCGCGGCGCCGGCGCTCGAGGCCCAGGCCAAGAAGGAGAAGGCCCCGCCGAAGGTCGAGATCCCGATCCCCGAGTTCCAGACCGACTCGGCGGGCCGGATCATCTTCCCGCGCGAGACCTTCTCGTACCCCCGCGACGGCCGGCGTGACCCGTTCGCGTCGCTGATCACCTCCGGCGACATCCGGCCGCTGCTCGAGGACCTCCAGCTCACGTCGGTCTTCGTGGCCCCGGACCCGCGGCAGTCGATGGCGGTGCTCAAGGACGTCTCGACGCAGGAGATCTACAAGGCGCGCGTGGGCTCGGTGTTCGGGCGCATCCGCGTGACCGCGATCCGCCGGGGCGAGGTGGCCCTCGCGGTCGACGAGTTCGGATTCACCCGACAGGCGCTGCTGCAGTTCAACGTTCCCAGTGGAGAGAGGACGCCATGAGGCGATATCGGACGCTGGCCGCGCTCGCG
>CAZPJF010000392.1:0-3576 GCA_964586095.1 uncultured Gemmatimonas sp.
AGCGGAAGGCACCGACGTGGTAGTAGTCCTCGAGGGCGACCGTGACGACATGCCGTGGTGCGGAGTCGTTCGGTACGGGGTCGCTGGGCATTCGCGTGAATATCGGCGCCGCACCGAGGCGGCTCAAGGCGCGGCGTGCGCCGGCACCCGCCGCCGACGGAAGCCGATGCGTGGACGCATCGTGGCCCCCAGGCCTCGTTCGACCCGCTTCGGCCACCCGCGTGGTGCGCCTCTTGCACTACCAACCGATGGGAAGACGCGCCGGCGGCGCACGACCCGCCGGCAGGATCCACCCAGGACCGGTCGGCCGCCGCCTGCTCCAGCAAGGAGAGACCATGATCGCCACCACCGCCCTGCACGTCGCACCATTCGCGGGAACGGGTGATGAGTGGGACAGCTTCGTCCGCCAGCAGCCGGACTGGACGCATTTCCACCTTTTCGGCTGGCGCGACGTCATCTCCGACGTCTTCCGCCACGAGTGCCCCTACCTCGCCGCGCGCGCGGCCGACGGCACGATCGTCGGGGCGCTCCCCCTCGTGCGCGTGCGCTCGGTGCTCTTCGGGCACTACCTCGTCTCGATGCCGTTCCTCAACTACGGTGGCCCGCTCGGCAGCGCGGCGGCCCGCCGGGCGCTCATCGAGGCCGCGGAGGGCATGGCAGAACGCGACGATGTGAAGCTTCTGCAATTGCGCAGCGGGACCGAGCAGCCCACCGAGCTCGAGGTGAGCCATCACAAGGTGACGGTCCTCATCGACATCCCGGAGGCGGGACCGGACGCCCTGTGGAAGCAGCTGCCCCATAAGATGCGCACGAAGATCCGGAAGCCGCAGAAGGCGGGTGTGGAGGTGCGCTTCGGGCCCGAGCAGCTCGAGCCGTTCTACCGGATCCTCGCCACGAACATGCGCGACCTGGGCACTCCGGTGCAGTCGCGCCGCTTCTACGAGGCGATCCGTGACGCGTTCGGTGACACTGTCTGGTTCGGCGTCGCCTACCACGAGGGACGTCCCGTCTCCGGCGGCTGCGGCTTCGTCTGGCGCGATGAGATGGAGATCACCTGGTCGTCGTCGCTGCGCGGCGTCTCCGAGTTCCGTCCCGGCTACCTGCTGCACTGGGCGTTCTTCGAGCGCGCCGCGCGCGAGGGGTGCCGCATCGGGAACTTCGGCCGCAGCACGCCGGGCAGCGGCACCCACGCGTACAAGCAGCAGTGGGGCGGGCGCGACCAGCCGCTCTACTGGTACCACCGCGCCAAGGGCTCGCGGACGCACACCCCGTCGCCGGACGACGGCGCGTACGCGTGGGGCCCGCGGATCTGGCGGCACCTCCCGGTGTACGTCGCGACCAAGCTCGGGCCGATGATCGTGTGCTGGATCCCCTGACGTCGATTCAGGCCGCGGCGCGAAGGTGCGCCAGCCCGGACACCCAGGACTCGAATACCTCAGGCGGGAGGCCCGCCGGGATGTTGACCCGCGGCGCGGCGGACCAGTCGGTGCCGGGCGTGACGTCACGCGCGCCCAGCGTCCACCCGCCGACATAGCCGGCGGCCCGCGCCGCGGCCGCGACGCGGGCGTCCCACCGGCCGTACGGGGACGCCAGCCAGCGCGCGGCCTCGTCGACCTCGGCGCGCAGCGCGGCGGCGGCCTCGCGGAGTTCCGCGCCGAGCTCGGCGTCGTCGAGCCGCGGCAACGTCCGGTGCATCACCGTGTGCGCGCCGTACGTGAGGAGCGGTCCGCGCGCGGCGCGCAGCCGAGCCCAGCTGGCGGGGCGGCACTGCGCAGGGAGCGCGACGGGCGCCGCGAGCTCCGGCGCGATCCGCGACGCGTCGCCCGCATAGGTCTCGATCCATCGGGCGCGCACCGTGGCGTCCGCCGCCGCCGCCGCGCCGGCACGGTCCCACCAGAAGTCCAGCGCGCCGGACGGCGCACCGGTCGGCACGAAGACCGTCGACGGCACGCCCGCCTCCTGGAGGACGGGGAGCGCGTGCGCGAGCGTCCCCTCGTACGCGTCGTCGAAGGTGATCGCGGCGAGGCCGCGGAGCACCTCACCGCGCGTCGCCCGCGCGTGCAGTTCGTCCAGCGAGACCACCCGGAAGTGCCGCAGGAGCCAGCGCAGCTGCCAGCGGAACTCGTCGACCGGCAGGTGGAGGCCGGGATCGGGCACCGCGACGGGACCATCCACGACGTTGTGATAGCAGAGCACCACCGCGCCGGGACGCCACGCGCGGGCGAGCGCCGTGACGCCGCTGATCCGGGCCAACCGGTACGCGAGGCGGGCGGACATGTCGGCGATGCGGCGTCAGCCCGCCGCGGCACCGATGGCGCGCGAGCGGGCGCTCACGACCCGCGCTCGTGCCGTGCCGTCCGCACCCACGCACCCGTTCCGCTCTGCAGCAGCGAACGGAGCGCGATCCCCACGCGCCAGAGGACGTACGGCGGCAGGCGCAGGAACGCGAGCGCCGCCGCGCCGGGCTGCGGGTCCCGCAGCACGGCGAGCACGGTGTAGGCCGCGAGGCGGCCGAGGGACGCCGCCGCGAGGACGGCGAGCAGCGTCGCCCCCGGCGCGACGCCGCGCAGCAGCACCGCCCCCGTCGCGACCAGGGCGGTGAGCGCGAGTTGCGTCGCCGGGCCCAGGGCCGTGACGCTCATCTCGCCCAGGAGGTCGACGCGCTGCCGCCACGGCACGCCGGGCGCGCGCAGGACCTGCCGCGTGTAGGTGCGGAGCACGTACCAGCGCCCCGCCATCCACCGCTTCCGCTGGCTCGCGCCCTGCTTCAGGTCGCGGGCCTCCTGTGCGAACACGCGCGCGGCCGTCGTGTGATCGATCCGCTCGCCCCGGAGCGTGAGGATCACGTACATCTCGAAGTCCTCGCCGATCGAGTGCGCCGGCCAGCCGTGCGCCCGCAGCACGTCCGCACCGAGGACCATGCCCGCCGAGAGCGGGACGTTGATCCCCGTGCGTGACTTGAGCTGGAAGGCGAGCCCATGCAGCGCCTGCGACTGGACGGCCGCCATGCGGGTGAGCGCGTTCTCGGTGCGGTTCTGGACATCGTTGAACGGCTGGACGACGCGGTCGCGCAGCGGGCCCCGCGCCGCGACCGCCGACGAGAAGTCCGGGTCGAGCTCGGTGTCGGCGTCCACGACCACCACGGCGTCGTGCGCCTCCAGGTCCACCTGCGCGAACGCCCAGCTCAGCGCGTACTGCTTGCCGCGCCGCACGGGATCGTGGCGCTCGAGGACCATCGCACCGGCCGCCCGGGCGACCGCGGCGGTGCTGTCGGTGCAGTTGTCGGCGACGACCAGCACGCGCCGGCGCTCCGCGGGATACCGCTGCCGCTCCAGCGACGCGATGCAGTGCCCGATCAGCAGCGCCTCGTCGTGGGCGGGGACGAGGAACAGGAGCCGCGGGGGCTCGGCCGGCGGCGTCGGCCGCGGGCGGCGAGGCTGCAGCAGGTGCCACAGGTCGGCGAGCGCCGGCAGCCAGAGCACGGCGACGACGAGCCCGAGCCCCGCCGAGATCAGCCAGGTCATCGCCGCGCCCGCATCACCGCGCGGCCGCGCCGACCGACGCGGCGCGCGCGCC
>CAZPJF010000393.1:0-3568 GCA_964586095.1 uncultured Gemmatimonas sp.
CTCCAGCGCCTCGAAGCGGGCGAGCACCATCGGCGCGACGCGCTCGCCGTGGCGCACCGTGAGCGGAGCGGGACCACCGTTCTTGACCGGCACGCACCACTCGTCGGGATAGTCCGCGTCGATGGTGCCGGGGCTGTTCACGATCACGAGATCGGTCTTGAGGCTGGTCCCGGAGCGCGGACGCACCTGCGCCTCGTACCCTTCCGGGAGCCGGGCGCGGAAGCCGAGCGGCAGCAGGGCCTTCTCGCCGGGCAGGAGGGTGATCGCGCCGCCGTCCGCGTCGCGCGAGACCGGGCGCTCCTGCGCGACGCCGCCGACGAAGACGCGCACCGTCCCGCCCGTGAGGCAGCAGGCCAGGTCGTGCCCCGCGCTCGCGGCGGTCGCGCGCCGCGGGGGGCTGACGCCGTCGTGAAGGGGTTCGAAGACGATCGCAGGCATCGGGGCGAAAGGTAACCTCGTGTGTCGGGCGCGAGGAGCGCGGCCCGAAGGATCGCACCGGCGGCGAACGGGGCGGACCGGCGATCGAGCGGGGACGGCCCCCCGGGCCACCGACACTTCCGCGCCGTGCGCGTGTAGAATCCCATCGTGCCCACCATCCCGCCCCGCGCGCCGGCAGGCGCCCCCGCCGTGAGCGGCGCGCCGCGATCATCACCCGCCCGCCCCGTCCCGCGCCGGCTGCGGCCCGCCCGTGTCCCGGTGCGCTCGTTCTCGCCCACGCTCGCGTCCGCGCTCGGTCTGGGGCTCGCACTCGGCGTCGCCCTCCTGCCCCTCGGCGTCTCCGCGCAGGACTCCGCCGCCGCGCCCGCCGCCGCCGCGGCAGTCGCGCCGCCCGAGGACCCGCGGGTGGTCGCGCAGCGCCTCCAGGCGCAGTTCGAGCGCACGCGCCGCCTGAACCTGCCGCAGTACCGCGGGCGCACGTTCTACGGGCGCAACTGCCCCGAGCCCGTCGGGCTCAACTGGTGCTACTGGTACGACGAGTCGGGCGAGATGCCGCTCGAGACGCCGAACATCGTGGAGGCGCGCGCGCTCCTCCTGATGCACCTCGACTCGCTGGGGGACGCGAACCCGGGGGACAACTGGATCAGCGGGCAGCGGGTGCGCTACAACGTCGAGGCGGGCCACCTCGACCGTGCGCTCGCGGTCGCCAAGGGGTGCCGCACCGCCGGCTGGTGGTGCGACGCCCTCGAGGGCCTCGTGCTGCACGAGATGCGCCGCTACGCCGAGGCCGAACAGGCCTATGAACGCGTGCTCGCCGCGCTCTCGCCGCGCGAGCAGTGCCGCTGGCGCGACATGACGCCATACCTCGACGAGGACACCCGGCGCGCATACATCCGCACCCAGTGCGGGACCCCGGAGCGCGCGGCCTGGGAGGCGCGCGCCTGGTGGTTCGCGCGCACGCGGTACGGCATGGCCGGCAACGACTCCCGCACCGAGCACTTCGCGCGGCTCACGTACGTGGAGTTCCTGCGCGAGGCGGCCACGGCGTACACCCGGGGCTTCGACGAGGCCGAGCGCGAGGTGCTGGTGCGCTTCGGCTGGGCGCGGCGCTGGGCGCGCGACGGCGAGGCCCGTCCGCCCGCGCCGGAGGAGATGCCGCGCGACCCCGACGGGCGGATGTCGCCGTTCGACCCCTCGCTGCGGATCAACGTCATCGGCGCCGAGCCCACGCCGGCGCACCGGTTCATCCCGCCGGCGAACGTGCTCACGAGCCCCGCGTCGTCCGACTCCACCGAGTGGGCGGTGCAGAAGCCGCCGGTGATCGCGCGCTACCACCCCAAGTACGCGTCGCGGCTGCTCATGCTGGAGCACCAGCAGGGGCTCTTCCGCCGCGGCGACACGGCGCTCGTGATCCTGGCCTATGACGTGCGCAAGGTGCCCGGGATCGCCCTCGTCCCGCTCGAGGCGTCGATCACGCTCACCCCGGGCGCCACGCCGGCGGCGGTCACGACGGTCAAGCCTGACGCGCCGGCCAAGGGGGTGCTCACGGCCAAGGCGCCCTGGGGGCCGCTCCTGATGAGTGCGGAGGTGGCCGCCGACTCGGCCTCCACCCTCGTGCGCGCGCGGTACGGCATCCGGCCGCCCTTCGCGGTCGGCGCGCGCGTCTCGCTCTCGGACCTGCTCTTCTACACGCCGTACGAGCGCTTCCCCACCTCGGTCGAGGAGGTCCTCCCCCATGCGCTCGCCACGCAGAAGGTGCGCGCCGACCAGCCGGTCGGCGTGTACTGGGAGGCCTACAACACGAATCCCGCGGGCGAGCGGATGACCATCTCGCTGGTGGTCGCGCCCGACGAACCCGACGAGCCCGGGCGCCTCGGGCGCGCCGCCCGCGCGCTGCGACTCCAGCGCGGCAGCTCCACCGTGAGCGTCTCGGTGGAGGACATGTCGGCGCGCGGGGCGCGCACCTCGCCGCGCGCGGTCCAGCTCGACATCTCCACCCTCAAGCCCGGCGACTACCGGGTCCAGCTCGAGGTCGACGTGGCCGGCCAATACGTGATCCGCGCCGAGCGCCGCATCACCGTCGTCAGGTGACGCTCGGCGGGAACCTCCGGCGAGCTCGGTCGTCCAACTAGATTGCAGGGCATGCGCGGCGGCCCGACGGGTCGCCGCGCCGTCGCTTCCCCCCACCCCGCCCCATCGATCGTGCGTCACGCCGTCCTCGTCCTGACCGCCCTCGTCACCGCCCCGCTGGGTGCGCCGCTCCACGCGCCACTCGGCGCGCAGGCTCCCGACTCCCTGCCCAAGCCGCCCCGCGTCGACAGCGCCCGCGGCCCCGACGCCGCGCAGGCGGCCGGCAAGGACTCGGCGCACCGCGACTCCGCGGGGCCGGCCGCCGCGCGCGCCGCCCGCCCGCGCACCGCCGAGGAGATCCGCATCGCCAAGCGCGACTCCGTGCTCGACGCGCTCTGGCCGGTGAAGGGCCCCGAGCCCCTCCCGGGCGCGATCCTCCCGCACAAGCGCATCGTCGCGTACTACGGCAACCCGCTCAGCAAGCGGATGGGCGTCCTCGGCGAGTACCCCAGCGACGAGATGCTCAAGATGCTCGACGCCGAGGTGAAGGCGTGGGAGGAGGCCGACCCGTCGACGCCGGTGCAGCCGGCGCTGCACCTCATCGCGGTGGTGGCGCAGGGCGCGCCCGGGCGCGACGGGAAGTACCGGCTGCGGATGGCCGACACGCTGATCGAGCGGGTGGCGCAGTGGGCCGAGACGCGGAACGCGCTGGTCTTCCTGGATGTGCAGGTGGGACTCTCGACGCTGCAGGCGGAGCTGCCGCGCCTGGCCGGCTTCCTCGCGCGCCCCAACTTCCACCTGGGGATCGACCCGGAGTTCGCCATGAAGAACGGCGGCATCCCGGGGCAGCGGATCGGCACCTTCGACGCGGTCGACATCAACTACGCGGCGGAGTTCCTGCAGGGGCTGGTGCAGAACCACAAGCTGCCGCCCAAGGTCCTCGTGGTGCATCGCTTCACGCAGCGCGGCGTGACCAACTACCAGAACATCAAGCTGCGCCCGGAAGTGCAGGTGGTGATGCACATGGACGGCTTCGGCGCGCCGTGGCTCAAGCGGAACA
>CAZPJF010000394.1:0-3549 GCA_964586095.1 uncultured Gemmatimonas sp.
GGGTCCCGCCCATGAGCGGATCGACCACCGGGCCGCAGCTCATGTTGGAGTACGTGCGGAAGCCGGCGAGGTCCATGACGCCCGCGAGGGCCACCGCTCCCGCGAGCGGCAGCGGATCGCGCCGGGCGATCTCGCTCGTGGAGGGCACGCGGTCCGCGGCGGCGAGCCAGACCGCGAGCTGTCCGCCGGCCGAGTGCCCGACGGCCACCACGCGCGAGAGGTCGAGCGGGTGCGTGCGTGCGAGGGCGCGGAGGTGGTCGGTCGCGCGCGCGACGTCGAGGAAGGTGTTCGGCCAGCCGCCGCCCGGGCTGTCGGTGCGACGATACTCGATGTTCCAGGTCGCGATCCCGGCGTCGCGGAGCGCGTCGGCGAGGGGTGCGCTGTTCCGCAGCGTCGCGAAGCGCGTCACCCAGCAGCCGCCGTGGATCACCACCGCCACGGGGAACGGGCCCGGGCCGTCGGGGAGGCGCAGCTCGCCGAACTGGAGCGAGTCCGGCCCGTACGCGACGCGCGCCGTGGGCGGCTTCACCGGGAGCGTGTCGTTGTCGCTCGCGCGGAGGAGGCGCGGCGGCTGGGCGAGCGCCGGCGTCGCGCCGAGCAGGATGGCGGCGAGGAGGGATGCGGACCGCGCGACGTGGTGGATCACCCCCGCATCCCCCCGAGCGGCGCCTCGAACAGCAGGCGCGGCCGCTGCGGCTCCCTGGTGTGGTACACCTTGAGCGTGTGCACCGTGAACGGCTCCTCCTCGCGGATGGCGAGCATCGCCCGCACGTTTTCCCGCGTGAGCTCGGGGAACATGCTGATCGTGCAGTGCGGCGTGAACGGATACCGCGGCTGCAGCATCGGCAGCCCGCACGACTTCAGCTGCTCGTGCAGCGTGCGGATCGGCCCGTGCGGATCGAGCGGCAGCGAGATGATGTCGCGCATCACGAACCGCTCCGGGCGCCCGAAGCGGAGCGTGAGCGGCTCCAGCGCCCCCACCACCGGGAGGATCCGCGCCTTGAGCTCGGCGAGCGGCACCTCCGGCGGGATCGGCCCCGCGCCCGACGACCCGATCACCGTGATGTGCGGCGGCAGGTAGTTCGCCATCCGCGGGTCGAACCGCAGCTGGTGCGCATGGACGCGCTTCGCGAGCTCCCCTTCCAGCTCGCTGGTGATGAAGATCCCGTCTACGGCCATGCGCGCACGCCCCCGCGGCGCCGGTGCGTCGCGGTCACCATGTGAGCGACACCCCGAGCCGCGTCGCGCCCGGTCCCGGCTGGACCAGCGGCGCGAGGTCGGCCCCGAGGAGCAGGCGATCGAGCCGGTTCCCGGGCCGCGTCCGGTGCCAGCGCGTCACCGCCCACCCGCTCGCCATCCCGATCGCCGCGCCCATGGTCACGTCGCTCAGCCAGTGGGCGTCCGCGTGCAGGCGCGCGTACGCCGTGCCCGCGGCGAGCGTGAATGTCGTCACCCCCACGAGCGGGGCCCGCCGCGGCGCGCGATGCGCGACTTCGCTCGTCACCGCCGCCGCGAATGCGAACGCCACCGTGGCGTGGCCGGACGGGAACGACTCCCGGTCGCCGTCCCAGCCGCGTCCGAACGCGACGTCCCAGTCGTCCGTGGGATCGACCCGCGGGCGCGTGCGGCCGAACGCCGTCTTGAGCGTCTTGGTCACCACGCCCGACACGGTGATCGCCTCGATCGCGCGCAGCCCGGTGGCGGCCACGCCGGCGTTCCCGGCGACGCGCCCCCCGCCCCACAGCAGGAGCCCCGCCGTGACGACGCCGGGCTGTCCCCAGGCGTTGCCGGCGTCGGTGATCGCGTCGAGCGTCCCGTTCCGCTGCCAGCGGTCGGAGCGCACGCGGTCGCGGACCCTCAGGTCCGATGGCTGCGCCGCCCAGGCCGCGAGCGCGCCACCGCCGAGCACGAGGAGGTCGCCGCGCGTGATGATCGGTGCCGCCGCGACCGTGCTGTCGCGGCCGCGCGGCGGTGAGCCGGGGCGCGGCCCTCCCGCCTGCGCCCCGCCCGCGCGCACCGCCAGGGCGAGGAGCATGAGGGGCAGCCACAGGGATGGTCTCGGACGCATGCCGACTCGTAGTTTAGCCGGAGCGGCTCCGCCCGGCGACGAGCGCCGCCCCGGCCGCCTCCCGCCGGGCGCCCTCCGCCATCTGCCCTCTGCCATCTGCCATCTGCCTTCTGCCTTCTGCCTTCTGCCTTCCGCCCCGTGCTCATCCGCGACTTCGCCTCCCACGCCGACCGCGCACAGTGCGTCGAGCTCCAGGAGCTCACCTGGGGCCGCGGATTCACCGAGAAGATCCCCGCCGCCATGCTCCTCGTGGCGCAGAAGACCGGCGGCGTCACCGCGGGGGCGTTCGACGACGCCGGCCGCCTGCTCGGCTTCGTCTTCGGCGTCACGGGGCTCAGGGACGGCAAGCTCATCCACTGGTCCGACATGCTCGCCGTGCATCCCGACGCCCAGGGGATGCACCTCGGCGAGCGCCTCAAGGAGTGGCAGCGCGACCGCTGCCGCGCGCTTGGCATCGGGACCATCTACTGGACCTACGACCCGCTCGTCGCGCGCAACGCGCACCTCAACCTGAACCGCATGCGCGCGCGCGTGGACGAGTACGTGGAGGCCATGTACGGCGAGGCCACCAACTCGCCGCTGCAGGGTGACATGCCCACCGACCGGTTCGTCATCACCTGGGCGGTCGACCCGGCGCAGGCGGCCGAGCCGCTCGATGCGCTGCCGCCCTCGCTCCCGCTCGTCGTGGGCGAGGCCGCCGTGGAGGGTGCGCTGGTGGAGGCGGCCAACGTGGGCGTCCGGGTCCCGCGTGACATCTCGGCCCTGGCCGCGCAGGACCTCGCGGCGGCGCGCCGCTGGCGCTTCGCCACCCGGCGCGCCTTCACGCACTACCTCACCCGCGGCTACCACGTGCGCGGCTTCGTCGCCGACGCGGACGGCGGCACCTACCTGCTCACGCGCCGGCCCAGCTGACGACGCACCGCCCCCGACCTCGACGCTCCCCCACATGCTCACGCTCGACCGCCTCGTCCTCCGCGAGATCCGCCTCACCCTCCGCGAACCCTTCCGCATCTCGTCCGGCGAGGTCCGCGAGCGGAAGATCCTGCTCTGCGAGCTCACGGGCGCGGACGGCGCGCACACGTGGAGCGAGTGCGTGGTGGACGACACGCCCAACTACTCCCCCGAGACGCTCGATACCGCCTGGCCCACCATCGTGCGCGTGCTCGCGCCGCGCCTCCTCGGCCGCGCGATCGCCGCGCCGGGCGAGGTGCACGGACTCCTCGAGCAGGACGTGCGCGGGCACAACATGGCCAAGGCCGCGCTCGAGATGGGGATGTGGGGGCTCGCCGCCGAACAGGCCCGTCTCCCGCTCGCGCGCCTCATCGGCGGCACGCGCGAACGGATCGCCACGGGCATCTCGCTCGGCATCCAGCGCGACGTGCACTCGCTCATCGCCAAGGCGACCGAGGCGCTCGCCGCGGGGTACCAGAAGGTGAAGATCAAGATCGCCCCCGGCCGGGACGTGGACTGGGTGCGCGCGG
>CAZPJF010000395.1:0-3534 GCA_964586095.1 uncultured Gemmatimonas sp.
CTGCCGCTGCTCCCGCCGCTGCTCCCGCCGCTGCTCCCGCCGCTGCTCCCGCCGCCGCGCCTACTGCCCCTCGCCGACCTCGAACTCCACGCGATGCGTCACGGGGTAGTTCATGCTCGCCAGCGTCGCGACCACGACGTACTTGCCGGGCTTCGGCGACTCCCACCGCTCCTCGAAGCGCAGCACATCGCTCGTGCGCAGCACGCGGTTCTGCATCGCCTGCGTGAACATGCGCCCTTCGCTCCAGCGCCACACCTCGCGCCCCACCGCGTCGAGCACCACCACGTCGTGCGTGCGCCCGTCGGGGAAGTTCACCTCGAGCTTCTTCTTGCCGACGTTCACCACCTCGAAGGCGATGCGCACGCCATCACGCACCTGCACGTCGATGGCTGCCGCGAGCGGCGACGAGGGATCCACGCGCACCGCGCGCGTCGGCTCGCGCTCCGCACCCGTCACTTCGTCGTGCGCGCGAGGACCGCACGCGAACGCGAGTGCCGCAGAACAGAGCAAGGTGATGGGGACCGACCCATTCATTTATGTGACCCGGCTGGGCGTCCTGGCCGCACGCGCCGCATCGCGTGTTGTCCAAGAATGCGACACGAACTTATCAACACCCAGACGATCCGTCAAATCGAAGGTCACGCCTAAGTTGGCCCACCGCTATCACTTGCTCCGAAGTCACGAAAGTGAGGTCTCGGAACCGGTGTTGTGGACATCCCGTGTTCGGTGCGTGTTCGGTATTTCGGCGAGCAACAGTCCGAGTGTACCGAGCCAGGATCATCCCTGCGGTGCGGGCGCGCGGTCGCGGAGGAGGCGCGCCTCTGCAGTCTCGACCGCAGCACGCGCCGGCGTGAGGGGGAGGTTGCCACCCTCCGCACTCCCGCTTTGGACGGTGGCGCCGAGGGCGGCCGCCGCGGGCGGTGTCACCGCGATTTCCCCTCTGTAGGTTCGCTTGCGCTTTTTTTCACAAGCTCATAGAATTCCGGGCTGGAAATGCCCGAAACCCCGAAGTCCACGCGGCCGGAATCCGGGCCCGAGGATCCGCTGCCGGAGGCACTCGAGCGGCTGCGCGGGGGTGGGCATGGGCGGTCGCTGGGGGCGGCGGGCAAGTACGCCGGGCTCGGCATCCAGTTCGCAGCGTCGATCCTCCTGTTCCTGTACGCGGGGCAGTGGCTCGACCGGCGACTCGGGACCGACCCCCTCTTCCTGCTGGTGGGTGTCTTCACCGGGGCCGGCGGGGCCTTCTACTCGATGTACCGGACCCTGATGGCGGACCAGCGGCGGGAAGAGGACGCGAAGCGGGAGCGGGAGCAGTGAAGCGCGGCCTCGCGTTCGCGGGCCTCGCGGCGGTGCTGATCTTCGGCGGGGCGTGGGGGATCACGGTCCTCCGGCCCGGGGCGGAGATGGCCCGGGCGGTCTGGAGCAGTGCGGTGATCGCGTTCGCGGTGCAGCTCGCGTCGTTCGCGATCGCCAAGCCCTTCGTGGCCTCCAACCCGATCGCCGGGTGGGGACTCGGGGCGCTGCTCCGGTTCGCGGTGGTGCTGGTGCAGGCCTTCGTCGGGATCCGCGCGCTCGGGCTGGCCTCGGGGCCGGCGCTGGTGAGCCTGGTGGGATTCCTGTTCGTCACGATGATCGTCGAGCCTCTCTTCCTGAGATCATGAAGCCCGGAACGTTCACCGCCGTCCTCGCCGCCCTCCTCCTCGTCGCCGCGCCGCTGCGCGCGCAGGAGCACCAGGCCGCGCCCGCCGACACCACGCAGGCGGCCACCGATACGACGCATGCGGCCGCGGCCGCGGACCATGCCGCCGAGGCAGGCGAGCACGCGGCCGGCCCGGTCGACATCATCACGCCGCACATCACCAACGGCGATCACATGGAGCTTCCGTACTGGAAGTTCCCGTTCTTCGTCGAGGTCACGCTGCCGCACTGGGAGCCGATCCATGTCGGACCCCTCACGATCGACCTCTCGCCGTCGAAGCACGTGGTGTTCCTCCTGCTCGGCGCGGCGCTGCTCTTCCTCGTGATGGTGGGCGTCGCGCGCGCGCACAGGCGCGCCGCCGCGCAGGGGACGCCCCCCAAGGGCTTCGCGAACGCGATCGAGGCGATGATCCTCTACATCCGCAACGAGGTCATCCTGCCGAACGTCGGCCACCATGGCGAGGGCTTCGTGCCCTACCTGCTGACGGCGTTCTTCTTCATCCTCACGCTCAACCTGCTCGGCCTCGTGCCGTTCGGGTCGACCGCCACGGGCAACATCTCGGTGACGGCGACGCTGGCGATCCTGACCTTCCTCACGGTCGAGATCGCGGGCATCCGCGCGAACGGGCTCGGCTACCTCAACACGATCTTCTACTGGAACAAGGACCTGCCCGTGTACATGCGGGTGCCGATGTTCCTGATCATGAGCCCGGTCGAAGTGATCGGGAAGCTCACGAAGCCGTTCGCGCTGGCGATCCGTCTCTTCGCGAACATGACGGCCGGCCACATCGTCGTCCTCGCGCTCATGGGGCTCATCTTCACCTTCGGCAGCATCATCTCGGCGGCGCCCTTCTTCATGGCGGTGCTCATCATGGTGCTCGAGCTGTTCGTGGCGTTCCTGCAGGCGTTCATCTTCACGCTGCTCAGTTCGGTGTTCATCGGGCAGATTCGCGAGGCGCATCACTGAGCGAGATGGCAGATGGCGGATGGCAGATGGCAGGTGGCAGGACGGTACCCCGTCGGGTGACGGGGGAGGCCCGTTGGGCGAGAGCCCGGGGACGGGTGGCGATCGGATGATCGCGCTGGTGGATGCAGGTCAACACACTCAAGGGTTCCGACATGACGTTCTTCCCGTTCTTCCAGGCGGCCGCTGAGACGGTCGCGAACAACAACCAGGGTCTCTCGCTCATCGGTGCCGGGCTCGGCGCCGGCCTCGCCGTGATCGGCGCGGGCATGGGCATCGGCCGCATCGGCGGCCAGGCGGTCGAGGGCATGGCCCGCCAGCCCGAGGCGGCCGGCAAGATCCAGACGGCGGCGCTGATCCTCGCGGCCCTGATCGAGGGCGCGGCGCTCTTCGGCGTGGTCGTCGCGTTCCAGATCCAGGGGAAGTTCTGAGGCTTCGCCGGGGCGGCGGCGTGGCCGCCGCCCCGGCGAATCAGAAAGCAGAAGGCAGAAGGCAGCAACTCCAGACCCGTGGGGCGGGGGTCGCGTGGGATCCCCGCGTGATGCCCCGCTCCAGGTGGCGCGGCGAATGGCCCGTGCCCTCCTCTTCCATCCGACACACATGCGTTCCTCCATCGCCCTCCTCGCCCTCCTCACGCTGACCGCGTCGCCGGCCCTCGCCGCCGAGGCGGGCGCGAAGCCGGGGCTGCTCGACCCGCACCTCGGCCTCATGACGTGGACGATCGGCGTGTTCGTCGTCCTCATGATCGGCCTTCGCCTCTTCGCCTGGGGCCCGATCCTCGAGGCGGTGCGCGGCCGCGAGCAGGCCCTCACCGACGCGATGGCGGCCGCCGAGCGCGACCGCAACGAGGCGGCCAAGCTCCTCGCCGAGCA
>CAZPJF010000396.1:0-3517 GCA_964586095.1 uncultured Gemmatimonas sp.
TCTCGAAGGAGTTCGACCCGGAGATCGTCGTCGGCATCGCGACCGCGGGCGTGGTGCCCGGCGCGGCCGTCGCCGCGATGCTGGACCGGCCGTTCCACTCGATCATCGTCAGCCGGCGCTACCGCGCGGCCTCCGTGCGCGAGACGCCCGCCGTCCTCTCGGCCGCGCCGCCCGAGGTCGTCGGCCGCCGCGTCCTCATCGTCGACGAGACCTGCAACGCCGGCGAGACGATGCGGCTCGCGCGCGCGGCGATCATCAACGGCGGGGCGAGCGAGGTGCGCACGGCGGTGAGCTTCAAGACCGGGAACTACCGCCCCGACTTCCATGCGCTGGAGCTCGACAGCGACATCGTGCTCCCGTGGGACAAGGAGACGATCGTGCAGGGCGAGCTGCGGCCGAACCCCAAGTACGGGCCGGGCGGGGGCTACTAGCGGCGCGCGGCGCCCCGGCGGGGCGGGGCCGTCCGACCGCCGGTGTGGAGCCCCGCGACGCGGGCCGCTTCGGCGTCGCCCGACGGCGGACCCTTCGAGGTGAGGGCGCGGCCGGTGCTCAGCCGATCTCGGCGAGCGCCGCCTCGTAGCCCACACCCTCGGTGAGCCGCTGGTATACGTGGCCGAGCACCTCGGGGCTGCCGAGCAGGAACCGGCAGCGCGTCCCGCCGCTCGACCGGCACTCGACCTCCATGCAGCCGAGCTGGCCGTCGGCCACGCGCCCGAAGAAGTCGGCGAGGATCCCGGCCGAGTAGTAGCAGCTCGGATAGGGCATCGCCGCGGTGGGGTCCGCCTCCGACCAGTTCTCGCAGTCGAACGCGACCGCCTTGTCGCCGAGTGGAGCGAGCGTGACGGTGCCCCAGCCGGCGTCGGCGAAGAAGCGCGTGGCGGCGTCCTGGAAGGCGCCGAGCGCGAGCGACTCCGGCGCGCCGAGCCCGTTGCCCGCGCACCACTCGCGGAAGGCGCCGAAGACCGACTCGCCCCCGGCGTACCCGGCCTCCTGCAGGACGGCCGCGAATCCGTCGCCGAGGTCGCGCACGAGTGCCGCGCGCAGCGCGCGGATCGACGCGTGGGGGACCGCCGAGAGGGACGCGGGACTCAGACTGTGCGGCATGGTCGTGGAAGAAAGGTCAAGGGAACCGGCGCCGCAAGCGAAGGGGAGCGCACCGTCCCGTCCCGCCCCCGCCGCGCACGGCCTACGGCGTACGCTCCCACCTACTGGCGCTCCAGGCGTCGCAACAGCTCCGCCTCGTCGATCACCGTCACCCCGAGCTCGCGCGCCTTCTCGAGCTTGCTCCCCGCCTCCTCGCCGGCGACCACCACGTCGGTCGCCTTGGAGACCGAGCTCGTCACCTTGCCGCCCGCCGCCTCGATGAGTTCCGTGGCCTGCGCGCGCGAGAGCGTGGGGAGCGTCCCGGTGAGGACGATCTTCATCCCCTTGAAGGCACCATCCGAGGCCGCCGCGCGCGGCTCGTCCATGCGCACCCCCGCCACGCGGAGCTTGCGCACGATCCGCTGCGCCGCGGGGTCGTGCAGCCAGTCGTGGACGGCCTGCGCCATGGTGTGTCCCACGCCGTGGAGCGCCTCGAGCTGCTCCACGCCCGCCGCCTCCAGCGCATCCATGGTGCCGAAGCTCCGCGCGAGCAGCTTGGCCGACTCCGCCCCCACGTGCCGGATCCCGAGCGCGTTGAGGAGGCGCGAGAGCGGCTGCTGCCGCGAGGCGTCGATCGCCGCGACCAGCTGCTCCGCGCTCCGCTCGGCGAACCGCTCCTGCGCGGCGACCTGGTCGGCGGTGAGCGCGTAGAGGTCGGCCGCATCCTCCACGAGCCCGGCGGCGAGGAGCTGCTCGAGCCGCTGGTAGCTCAGCCCGCGGATGTCCATCGCGTCGCGCGACGTGAAGTGGGCGAGGGCCTCGAGTCGGCGCCCCGGGCAGCCCACGTTGGGACAGTAGATCGCCACCTCCTCCTCGTCGCGGACGGCGGCGGTGCCGCAGACGGGGCAGTGCGTGGGGGCATGCACCGGGCGTTCCTCGCCGGTCCGGCGCGCCGGGACGGGCCCGAGGATCTGCGGGATCACCTCGCCCGCGCGCTTCACCTGCACCGTGTCGCCGAGGCGCAGGTCCTTCTCGGCCACGAGGTCGAAGTTGTGGAGGGTGGCGTAGTTGATGGTCGCGCCGCCGACCTCCACCGGCGCGAGCACGGCGCGCGGCGTGAGCGCGCCGGTGCGGCCCACCTGCACCTCGATGTCGACCAGCGTCGTCTCGGCGATGTCGGGCGCGAACTTGCGCGCGATCGCCCAGCGCGGCACCCGGCCGCCCACCACGCCGAGCTCCTGCTGCAGCGAGAGCTGGTTCACCTTCACCACGCCGCCGTCGATGGCGAACGGGAGCGTGGGCCGCACCGTCGACTCGAGCTCGCGCGCCCAGGCGTGCACCTCGGCGAGCGTCGCGCACCGCCGGCGGAAGGGCGCGACCGGGATCCCCCAGCCGGCGAGCGTCTCGAGCAGTTCCCACTGCGTGCGGAACGGCAGCGTCGGCCGCCCGGGGACCGCGAAGGCGTAGCCGAAGAACCGGAGCGGCTTCCGCGCCGTCTCGCGCGGGTCCTTCTGGCGCAGCGCCCCGGCGGCCGAGTTGCGCGGGTTGGCGAAGACCTCCTCGCCGGCCTTCATGCGCTCGGCGTTCATCCGCTCGAAGCCCTCGAACGTCATGAAGACCTCGCCGCGGAGCTCGATCACCTCCGGCCAGTCCTTGCCGTCGAGGTGGCGCGGGATGTCGGCGATGGTGCGCGCGTTGGCGGTCACGTCCTCGCCCACGCTGCCGTTGCCGCGCGTGGCCGCCGTGACGAGCGTGCCGTCGCGGTAGGTGAGCGAGACGGCCGCGCCGTCGATCTTGAGCTCGCAGCAGTAGCCCTCGGCGTCCACCGCGTCGCCGACGAGCTTCGCGACGCGCTCCTCCCACTCGGCGAGCTCCGTCTCGTCGAACGCGTTGTCGAGCGACGCCATCGGCACCAGGTGCGTGTGCTTGGCGAGGTGGCTCTCCGTGACCGCCGCGCCGACGCGGCTCGTCGGCGAGTCGGCGTCCCGGAGCTCGGGGTGGTCGCGCTCGAGCGCCTGCAGCTCGCGGAACAGCTTGTCGTACGCGGTGTCCGAGAGCGTCGGGCGGTCGAGGACGTAGTACTCGTGCGCCGCCTTCTCGATGAGCAGGCGAAGCTCGGCCGCGCGGGCGGCGGGGGAGGGGGAGCTCATCCGGGGACGCGGGTGCTGGGGTCGGGGCGGCGAGGCGGTCGCGTGGCGGTGGTCGCGTGGCGGTGGTCGCGGCGGCGGGACCCGGGGCGGGAGGCATCGCCTCCGCCCCGGTCGCCGTCAGTCGGCGCCGCCCTCGAGGTCCGCCCCCTCGCCCGCGAGCCCGCCCTGCAGCAGGAAGTTCTCGACGAAGAACAGCCCCGGCTCACCGGCGCGCTTCACCATGCGGAGGAGCGTGTCCATCGACGAGACCTCCTCGCGCTGCTCGTTCACGAACCACTCGAGCG
>CAZPJF010000397.1:0-3515 GCA_964586095.1 uncultured Gemmatimonas sp.
ACTACGTCGAGAACGACTTCGCGGCGAAGATCATCGGCGTGAACACGTTCGACGTCCGGCGGTGGCCCAACTTCACGCCCAACGAGTCGGACGACGAGTGGCGCGCGTTCCTGCGCCGGCCGCGGCTGTACAAGCCCGAGGCCGAGCTGGTGAAGGAGGTGCTGGGCCCGCAGTTCCGGACCGCGATCGTCAACGAGACCTTCCTGCCGGCGGCGGTGCCCGGCCTGCGGCCGCGCCAGGTGCAGGCGATCGCGACCGACGCCTCGTACTTCGAGATCAAGAAGTTCGGCATCACGTCCGGCCGCGCGTTCACGCAGCAGGAGGTCGCGACCGCGGCCAAGGTGCTCGTCGTCGGGTCGGAGGTGGCGGCGTACTACTGGCAGGGCCTCGACCCGGTGGGCCGCGAGCTCCGCATCGCGGGGCAGCCGTACACGGTGATCGGCGTGATCGAGGAGCAGGGCTCGGTCTTCGGCTTCTCCATGGACCGGATGGCGATCGCCCCGTGGACCTCGCCGCTCTCGCGCGCGATCCGGCCGCGCGGCGACATCGGGCGGGTGACGGTGCAGGCCCCGAACCGCGAGGTGCTGGACAACGGCATGGAGATGGTGCGCGAGGCGATGCGGTCGTTCCGCCGCCTCGGCCCCGGCGACGACGACGACTTCGCCCTCGAGACCTCGGACGCCGCCCTCGGCTTCTTCGACGAGCTCAAGGGGAAGCTGATCGTCTTCGGCGCGGCCCTGCCGGCGATCGGGCTCGTGGTCGGCGCGATGGTGATCATGAACATCATGCTGGTCGCGGTGGCCGAGCGGACGCGGGAGATCGGCGTGCGCAAGGCGCTCGGCGCCCGCCGCCGCGACATCATCTCGCAGTTCCTGGTGGAGGCGGCGACGCTCTCGATGTTCGGCGCCGCGATCGGCGCCGGCCTCGGCGTGACGCTCGCCAAGATCATCGCCGCGCTCACGCCGCTCCCGGCGTCGGTCTCGATCCCCTGGCTCGGCTTCGCGCTCGTGATCGGCGCCGGCGTCGGGATCGTCGCCGGGATCTACCCGGCGAGCCGCGCGTCGCGCCTCGACCCCATCGCCGCGCTGCGGCAGGAGTGACGATGCGCCTCCGCGACCGCATCCTGATGTCGCTCGAGGGCGTCCTCATCGCCCTCGACGCGATCCGCGCCAACAAGGTGCGCGCCTTCCTCACCATCTCCGGCGTCGCCATCGGCGTGTTCGTGGTGGTGGCGATGGGCGCGACCGTCCACGGCATCCGGCAGTCGTTCCAGAAGGACATGGACGAGTTCGGCACCGCGACGTTCCAGGTCCGGCGGCGCAACCCCGGCTTCAACTCCTGCGGCCCCGGCGAGGACTGCCCGGAGCGCCGCTTCCCCGGCATCTCGATCGCCGAGTGGCGGCAGGTCCAGGCGCTGCCGGAGGTCGACCAGGCGATGGCCTGGCTCTTCGGCGGCGGCACGGTCACCTACCGCGACCGGCTGGTGAAGAACGTCGGCTACGATGCGCAGAGCACGGAGTGGATCAACACCGACCAGGCCGACATCTTCCCCGGGCGCACCTTCACCGAGACGGAGCACGACGCGGCGGCGCTGGTCACGCTCGTGAACAAGAAGCTCGCCGACGAGCTCTTCGGCGACTCGGACCCGATCGGGAAGGAGATCGACCTCTCGGGCACGCGGTTCACGGTGATCGGGGTGTTCCACACGAAGGCGGGGTTCCTCAAGTCGATGGACGGCCGCGGCCCCGACACGCCGCGGATGATCATCCCGATGATGACGGCCTGGCGGCGCCTCGAGGTCTGGCGGCGCTCGATGATGCTGATGGTGAAGCCGCGCCCGGACGTCTCGCGCGAGGCCGCGATGGACGCCGTGACGGCCACGCTGCGCGGGATGCGCGGGCTGCGGCCGAGCCAGCCCAACTCGTTCTTCCTGGTCGGGCAGGACAAGATGATGGAGGTCTTCGACCAGCTCTTCGGCGCCATCTTCATGGTGGGGCTCGCGCTCTCGGCGGTCGGGCTCCTCGTCGGGGGCGTCGGCGTGGTCGCGATCATGATGATCTCGGTGACCGAGCGGACCCGCGAGATCGGCGTCCGCAAGGCGCTCGGCGCGACGCGGGCGACGATCCTCTGGCAGTTCCTCGTCGAGGCCTCCACGCTCACCTCGCTCGGGGCGCTGATCGGACTCGCGCTCGGGGCGCTCGCGGCGCTCGGCATCAGGACGGCGTTCGCCTCCGTACCGGCCTCGGTGCCGCTCAGCGCGGTGGTGACGTCCCTCGCGGCCGCGGCGGCGACCGGCATCGTGTTCGGGATGCTGCCGGCCAGCCGGGCGTCCCGGCTCGACCCGGTCGAGGCGCTGCGGCACGAATAGCTTTCGGGGGTGCGCCCCTCCGACGTCCTCGGCATCGCGTTCGCGCAGGTCCGCGGCAACCCGCTGCGGAGCTTCTTCACGCTCCTCGGGATCATCGTATCGGTCGCCTTCCTCGTGGCGGTCGTCGCGATCATCCAGGGGATGAACGCCTACGTGAAGGAGAACATCGCCGACGCGATGGTCGGGACGAACACCTTCCAGGTGCGGCGGACCCCGATCCAGGTCGGGATGATCGACGATGACCTGATGCGGCGCATCCGGAAGCGCCCGCGGGTGTCGGAGGCGGACGCCGAGGCGGTGCGCGCGGCGTTCCCCGACGCGGTGGCGGTGTCGCGCCAGTCGGGGTGGCCGACGCCGATGACCGAGGTCTTCTGGCGGGGCCGGTCGGTGGGGAGCATCATGGTCTTCGGCATCACCCCCGACTACCAGGTGGTGCAGGACTACCGCGTGGCGAAGGGGCGCGCGATCAGCGACGTCGACGTCGCGCAGCGGATGCCGGTGGTGATCCTCGGGGCCGAGCTCGCCGAGAAGCTCTTCGAGTCAGTGGACCCGATCGGGCAGGAGGTCCGCGCCGCCGGGGAGCGGTTCACGGTGGTGGGCGTGAACGAGACCAAGGGGCGCGTGCTCGGGCAGTCGTTCGACGCGTACCTCCTGCTCCCGATCACCCGGTTCGAGATGCGCTACGGGCGCCGGCTCACGACGACGGTGTCGGTGAAGGTCGCGGACACGGCGGACGTCGCGGCGATGATGGCGCGGGCCGAGGAGGCGATGCGCATCGCGCACGGGCTGCGCCCCGGGCAGGAGAACGACTTCTCGATCGAGACGGCCGACGCGCTCGTCGCGTTCTGGAAGCAGCTCACCGCGGTGCTCTTCGCGGTCATCCCGGCCGTCGTCGCGATCGGCATCGTGGTGGGCGGCATCGTCATCATGAACATCATGCTGATGGCGGTGAACGAGCGGACGCGCGAGATCGGCATCCGGAAGGCCGTGGGCGCGCGCTCGCGCGACATCGAGCGGCAGTTCCTCGCCGAGACGATCATGCTCTCCGCGCTGGGCGGGCTGCTGGGCGTGCTGGCGGGCTGGGCGTTCGCGTTCGCGATCTCGGCGCTCTCGCCGCTGCCGGCGCGGATCAGCTGGTGGTCGGTGG
>CAZPJF010000398.1:0-3511 GCA_964586095.1 uncultured Gemmatimonas sp.
TGCGTGGAGCAACGCGCACTGGAATCGTACTCCGCAGCCGCCGTGCGCGTGAGTGGAATCGCGTAGGCTCATCCGCCGGGTATGGTTCGTGGTGTGTGCCCAGCGTCCCGCGCGTGGCCAGATTCCGGGGCGTGATCTTCCTGCCACTGAGGGAGCGCGCGCCATCCCACGTCCACGTGTGGAAGTCTGAAGGGAAGATGGACACCGAACTGAAGCGCGCCAGGCACCCTCAGACGATCAGGTCGATCGCTGGATTCTGCGGCGTCGACATCGTCCGTGCGGTTCGGATCGTGGAGGAGCGTGCCGTGTTCCTGGTCAGCAAGTGGAGGGAGTACCATGGCGAGAACGATATGGCCCGAGATGCGTCGCCAAGCGGCGCCGGTGGGCGTGCGATTCGGCCCAGGAGGTGGAGCGCTGCATTGGGCGCGGCTGGGCGGGGCTGGGCGCGGACTTGAGCGTGCCTGGCCTCCTGTTGGCGTTGGTCGAGCGTCCGGCGCGCCTGCGCGAGCTCGCCCGGCTCGCCGGCCGATCGCGGACCGCGGCGAAGTCCGCCGGCGCTCGCGTCGACGGGGCGAAAGGCGGTCGCCTCCGGAAGTTGGCCAAGACGTCGACCGCCCGGCGTTCGGGGGCGCGCCTCCTGGACGCCGGCCGCACGCGATGCGCCGCGACTGGGGGCGTGCCCACTGTGCGAGAATACCAGGCCGCACGCGGACGCCATCCCCGTCAGGTGCTGCTGTTGACGTCCCCGACGCCGCGCGCCGTCGGTCGGGACGAGGCGCCTGCCGTGCCGATCAACGACCGTCGCTGGAGTCCGCCAGCCGTTCGGCAGGATGCGTCCGCGCATGAACCTCGAGCAGCCGCTGCATCGAGACGCGCGTGTAGAGTTGCGTGCTCGTCAAGAGCGCGTGTCCCAGCAGCGCCTGCAGGTCCCGGATGTCCGCGCCGCCGTCATGCATCAGCGTCGCGACCGAGTGGCGGAAGATGTGGCAGCTCCCGGCCTTGGTGATGCCCGCGGCCTGGAGGCAGCGCCGCATCCGGCTCGTCACCATCTTGCCTGAGATGCGTCGGCCGCGCCGCGTCAGGAAGAGCGCCGCCTCCCCGGCCGACGCCAGGTGGCGCACGCGTGCGGTCTCGACATACCGCGCCACCCACTGTCCGGCGCGACGCCCGAGCGGCACGAGACGCGTGGTCCCGCCCTTGCCCCGACGCACGGCCAGTACCCCGCGGGCCGGGTCAAGGTCCTGCACGTCGAGCCCCACCAGTTCGACGCGCCGGATCCCGCACGAGTAGAGCACCTCCAGCATTGCCCGGTCCCGCAACCCGGTCGCCGTGCGGACGCGCGTCGCATCGAGGATGCGCTCGACCTCGGCGGCACTGAGCACCGGCGGCGGCGGCGCGGCGGTGCGGCGCAGGGCCGTGATGCCGTCGCTCAGGTCGCCGGCGAGCCGACCCGTCCGGCGCGCCCAGGCCAGGAACTGCCGCACGGTGGCCAGCACGCGGATCACGGCGTTGCGGGTGCGCGGAGCGTCGGGCTCCGACGCGCCCGCGAGCAGGGTACGCTGAAACGCATCCAACGCCTCGATGGACAGCGTCTCCACCGCGACGAGTCCGCGTGCCTGACTCGCCCGGCGGAAGCGCTCGAGTGCCCGCATGCGCCGCCGGATCGCTTCTGGTGGCAGACCGGTCGCCTCGAGGTGGACCAGGTGGGCATCGAGCGCGGCGGCCAGGCTGCCCGGCTGCCCGGCCCACGGCGCAACGGGTGGCGCGGGGCGCGGCGTGTCCGGGGCTCGTGGGCCCGCCCCGGTGCGCACGCGCGGCATCCCCTCGTGGAGCAGGGACACGACGGCCTCATCGCCGTGCAGGCGGCGCAAGTCCCGCACATGGCAGCCGGCCGGCAGGGGGACCACCCGAATCGTCCGGTCCTGCGCCGCGACTGCGGCTGTGAGCCGGTCGAGGAGGGCCTGACCGTCTCGGGTCCCCGGCGCGATCAGACGGACGACACTCGGGGCCGCCGCCAGCACTTCGGCGCAGAGCCGTGCGATGCCCGCCGCGTCCGGTGCGCCCGCGCCCGCCACGACCCAGCGCGCCCCGCATCGGCAGAGCATCAGGGCGTCGAGGGGATCCAGGGTGCAGACGAGTTCGCTCGCGTGCGCGGCGCGCGCCGGCGCGAAGAGCTGAACCACGCCGGTCGGCGCGTCGACCGGCCGGCCCCCGCGTCGGCCGAGCTCCCGGAGCGGGACGCCGATGGCGGTCGCCGAGCCGGGGAGGGGCAGGACGAGGCAGCCGCGGAGACGTTCGCGTCCGTTGGGCAGCAGGAAGCCCGCGGCGCGCCATACCGCGCGGAGCGCCGCCGCGTCCCGCGCGCCGGGGGGGAGCAGGGCCCGTTGTGCGGTGCGGTCGACGAGGCCGAGTCCATGCTCGAGGATCATTGCGGGCGTGGCGATGCCAAGGGCGTCCAGACGTGTGCGGACGGCCGGGGAGGCCAGCAGCCTCATGTGGTAGTGTCCGAGCAGCCGGTCGATCGCGTCGGGCGCGGCAGGGTCCATGCCGCGTGGACACCCATGTGCGGCGCACGGTTGCGTCGGCGCCGGCCGATGCCCACGAGTATCTTTCATGTCATGACCCGGCCGACGAAGCTCCAGGCGCAGCGATGGGCGGCGCAGTGGCGCGCCGCCGGCCCGGCGCTCGCACAGGTCCGCGCCGCCGAGCTGCAGCACGTCGATCTCTGGCGCGTGGCGGACGAGCTGGAGGAGGCCTTCTGGGCGCGCCTCCGCGCCGAACCCCAGTCGGCGGCGACCGGCCTCATCGAGCAACAGCGGGTCTTCGCCCGCGCCCGCGTCCGGTGAGATCGCTGCTGCAGGCGGGCGCCCGCGTGCAGACCCAACTGGCGGCGCGCGGGCTGCGGTTCTGCTTCATCGGCGGCATCGCGAACTTCCGGTGGGGCACGCCCCGCCTCACGAACGACCTGGACCTGACCGTGCTCACGGGCTTCGGAGGCGAGGAGCCGGTCATCGCCGCGCTACTCGAGGAGCTGGCACCTCGCTTGGCCAGCGCGGCCGACGCGACCGACTTCGCTCTCCGCCATCGCGTGCTGCTGCTGCGCACGGCGGACGGGATCGCCGTCGACGTGGCGCTGGGCGCCATGCCGTTCGAGGAGGCGACCATCGCGCGGGCGACGGACGCCGAGCTCGCGCCGGGCGCGGTGCTTCGTACCTGCTCGGCGACCGATCTCGTCGTGCACAAGGCGTTCGCCGGCCGTCCCCAGGACTGGGTGGACATCGAAGGGGTGCTCGTGCGGCAGCACGGGCAACTGGCGTGGCCACGGCTCTGGGCCGACCTCAGGGAACTCGCGGAGCTCAAGGAGGCGCCCGAACTGCTTGAGGAACTGGAACGCGTCGCTCGCCGCGCCGAAGCGGCGATTGGCGTGTTCCCGCGGCCGCGTGAATCGGGAGGACGGAGCTAGCAGGGACGAAGCGGCGGTACGGTTCAGCAAGCGGGCCGTTCACGCAGC
>CAZPJF010000399.1:0-3509 GCA_964586095.1 uncultured Gemmatimonas sp.
CATGGACCCAGGCACATGTCGTCTGGTTGACCCAGGACTACTCGCCCGGGCCGGGACTCGCGACGGTCCCCCTGGTGCTGGCACTGCTCATGGCGATCGCGGCGGGCGCGCTGGCACTTGCGCGCTCACCCCGCCGGATCAGCTGAGGCCGCAATCGCGCGACCGGTGCGCTGGGCCCCGGCGCTCTGTGTACCGTGCGAGTATTGCTGAATTCGATTGACAAGTGACCTATTCTTCCGGTCAGTTATCGCACATCGTCGCGTCAAGTTTGTGTTTTTTGCACGTTCTCCGTAGCATTCCGGCCGGAAGGTAGCCCTCGACCACCTACCCGCGCCGCCCGTGCCGACCGAGTCCAGCCTCGCGATCTCCGCGCCGGACACCCTCTTCGTCCTGATGAGCACCGCCCTGGTGCTCCTCATGACCCCGGCGCTCGCACTGTTCTACGGCGGGCTCGTCCGCGCCAAGAGCATCCTCAACACCATGATGATGTCCCTCGTTGCCATCGGCGTCGTGGGCCTCCTCTGGGCGCTCCTCGGCTACTCCCTCGCCTTCGCCCCGGGCATCACCGCCATCGGTGGCCTGGACCACGCCCTCTTGCGCGGCATCGGCCTCGCGCCCCGCGACGCCACCAGCACCATCCCCCACCTGCTGTTCTTCGGGTACCAGGGCACCTTCGCGATCATCACCGCGGCCCTCATCTCCGGCGCGGTCGTCGAGCGGATGCGATTCCCGGCGTTCGTCGCCTTCCTCGCCGCCTGGACGCTCCTCGTCTACGCCCCCGTCGCGCACTGGGTCTGGGGCGGCGGGTGGATGCACCGGCTCGGCATCCTCGACTTCGCGGGCGGCACCGTGGTGCATATCACGGCCGGCACCGCGGCGTGGGTGGCCGCGACCATGGTCGGCCCCCGGCGCGACCACGGCCGGCTCGCCTTCCTCCCGCACAACGTGCCGATGATGCTCACCGGTGCCGCCCTGCTCTGGTTCGGCTGGGTGGGGTTCAACGGCGGCAGCGCGCTCGCCGTGAACGGCACCGCCGTGCAGGCGACCATCAACACGCTCCTCGCGCCCATGGCCGCGATGGCCACCTGGGTCACGCTGGAGTACCGGCGCACGGGCCGCGCCACGGCGGTGGGCGCCGGTACCGCGCTCATCGTCGGCCTCGTGGCGATCACGCCCGCGTGCGGGTTCGTGAGTCCGGCCGCCGCGCTCGCCATCGGCGCCATCACCGCCGTCCCGTGCCACTTCGCCATCCTCTGGCGTGCCCGCACGCGGCTGGACGACTCGCTCGACGTCCTCGGCGCGCACGGCACGGGGGGCACCATCGGCGCCCTGCTCACCGGTGTGTTCAGCAGCACGGCATGGGGTGGCCCGGCGGGCCTCCTGGAGGGCGCGCCCCGCCAACTCGCCCTCCAGCTGCTCGGCGTCGTCGCCGCCATCGCGTGGACCGCCGCCGTCACCTGGGCGATCCTCGCGGCGATCCGGGCCATCACGCCGCTGCGCGTCACCGCCCGCGACGAGGCGCTCGGCGTCGACGTGACCGAGCACGGCGAGGAGGGCTACACCGACGGCGAGGGTGCCATCCTGGTGCTCGACTCCTCGGCGGCCGCACTCGCCGACACCGCACTCCACACTGCGCCGCTGGCGCGGAGCGCCTGATGCGCCCCCCGCTCCACCGCGGCACGCCGCGCCACGGGAGCCCGCGATGAAGCTCGTCGTCGCGATCATCCGCCCCGACCGTCTCACGCCCGTGCTCGAGGCGCTCTACCGCGCCGAGGTGCGCGGCCTCACGGTGAGCCGCGCGCAGGGCCATGGCGGCGAGATCGAGCAGGTCGAGACCTACCGCGGCACCACGGTGAAGATGGACCTGCAGCACAAGGTCCGGCTCGAGATCGGCGTGAGCGAGTCGTTCGTGCAGCCCACCATCGACGCGATCGTCGCCGGCGCGCGCACCGGCGAGGTGGGGGACGGCAAGATCTTCGTGCTCCCGGTGGAGCGGATCGTCCGGATCCGCACCGGCGAGGAGGACTCGAGCGCGGTCACGCCGGTCGCGCCGACCGCCTGATCCAGTCGCGCCGACCACCTGATCCGGTCGCGCTGACCGCCTGCCCCGGGCGCGCCGACGGCCGGCTCCGGTCGTACCGGCGGCGCTAGCCGCGCCGCACCAGCACCGCCCCCGCGATCACGAGCGCCACGCCGAGGAGCCGGGCGCCGCTCACGCCCTGCCGCGCGATGCCGAACGCGCCGTAGTGGTCGAGCACCAACGCCGCCACCAGCTGGCTCGCCACGCCGAGCGTGAGCATCGTGGCGACCCCGAGCCGGGGCGCGGCGAAGGCCGCGATCGACACGAATCCCGCCCCGCACAACCCGCCGAGCCAGGCCCACCAGGGGAGCGCGCGGAGCGCCGCGCCATCGGGCGCGGCGCGGAGCACGCCGGCCGCCACGAGCAGCGCGGCGGTGCCCACGAGGAACGACACGAGCGCGGCGTTCACCGGACCACCCACGGCACGCGCGAGCGCCGCGTTCAGCGGCGCCTGGACGGAGAGGAGCGCGCCGCTCACGAGCACGAGCAGGGCGGCGATGGCGACGGACGACACGGGGCGGGCCCTCGGGGTGGCGGGACCCCGGAAGCTACCGCGTGAGCGAGGCGAACGTGATCACGTACGGCCGGTGCTCGGCCACGAGCTCGAGCGTGCGCCGGAGGTCGGCGGTGTCGGCCGCGGTGATCTCATGGAAGACCAGCTCGACGTACTTCCCGCGCCGCACCGCGTCCGCGAGGAGCGCCCGGATGTTCAGCCGGCCCGCGGGGTGCCGGAAGTTGTACGCCGAGGGGGCCCCGTAGTCCGTGACGTCGAGCCCGACGAGTCGATGGTGCACCGCGGGCGCGAGCGGCCAGTCGAGGAGCGTGTCGGGGCTCCAGGCCGGGTCCTGCACGCAGCAGCGCGTGAAGTGGTAGCCGGCGGCCTCCGCCTCGGCCAGCACCCAGGGCGCGTGGTCGAGGTACGGGACGATGAAGATGCGGTCGTCGAACCCGAGGCTGTCGATCACCCGCCGGCTCTCGCGGATCTCGCGGCGCGCGCTGTCGGGCGTGAGCTGCGTGAGGAGCGGATGCGTCATCGAGTGCGAGACCACGGACCACCCGCCGGCCCGCAGCGAGGCGAGCGAGTCCCAGGGGAGCTGCTGGTCCCAGTACTGGGTGGTCATCACGGCGATGTTCGCGCGGAGCCCCATGGCGTCGAGGAGCGGCCGTGCGTAGGTCGCGACGCCGCGCCGTCCGTCATCGAAGGTGACCGTGATCGCCGCGCGCCGCGCCGGCGTCGGCCCGGTGCCGTCCCCCGAGCAAGCGGCGAGCGCGAACAGGACCCACAGGGTGACCACTCTCACTCGGCGCGCCTCCGGGAACGACAAAGGGGCCCTGAGGCCCCTCACCAGCCGTCTGCGATCCGTCTGCCATCCGTCGAGAGCCACAGGTGGGAATTGAACCCACGACCGCTCGATTACGAATCGAGTGC
>CAZPJF010000400.1:0-3495 GCA_964586095.1 uncultured Gemmatimonas sp.
TCCGCGCCTGGCCGGCCGCCGAGGTCGCGGTGGAGACCTCCGCCACGTTCCGCGTGGTCAACCGGTTCCATCGCGCGATCGGCGTCATCACCATCGTCGCGAGCGCGATCTTCCTGCTCTGCATCACGCTGCTCAAGGTGGACGAGCGGCGGCGCGACGTCGGGGCGCTGCGGCTCCTCGGCATCTCGCGCGGCACCGTGGTGCGCGCGGTCGTCCTCGAGGCCGCGCTCGTCGCGCTCATCGGCAGCGCCATGGGGGCCGGCCTCGGCTGGGGCGCGTCGGCGCTCGTGAACTGGCACTACCAGGGCGTGTACGCGACCCCGCTGCGCTTCGCCATCGTGACGCCGGGCGTGGTGCTCTTCGCCGTCGCCCTCTCGCTGGCGCTCGGCATCGTCAGCGGACTCGTGGCGGCGCAGCGGCTCGTGCGGCGCGCGCCGCTGGAGCTCGTCGGCCGGTGATCTGGCGGCTGGCGGTCGCGACGCTCGTGCGCCGGCGCGCGCGCACCCTGCTCACCACGGCCGGCGTCGCGGTCGCCGCCGCGATGCTGCTCGACATGGTCATGCTGGGCACCGGCATGCGCGAGAGCTTCCGCGGGTTCATCGAGCAGCAGGGCTTCCAGCTGCGCCTCACGCCGCGCGGGACCATGCCGTTCGACACCGAGGCGACGGTGGGGGGTGCGTCGGCGCTCGTCGCCGCGCTCGCCGCCGACCCGGACGTCGTGCGCGTCGCGCCGGTCCTCGGCGGGAAGGGCTTCGTCGCGCGCGCCGGCAGCGACTCCGTGGTGGCCGCGTTCACGCTCGGCGTCGACCCCGCGGTGCAGGGTGACTACGTGCTCGCCGAGGGGCGGGACATCGCGGCCGCCGACGAGGTGGTCGTGAACGCCGCGTGGCTGGCGGCGACCGGACATGCGGTCGGGGACACCGTCGCGCTCGCGGCGGGCTGGGAGCCGCAGGTGCGGCGCCTGCGCGGCGTGCGGCGCATGGTCGTGGTGGGGCGCGGGCGCTTCGTGATGTTCGCGGGCGGCGAGCGGGCGGTCGCGCTCCCGCTCCTGACCGCGCAGGCGATGCGCGGCGAGGAGGGACGCGACCGCGCGTCGGTGGTCCTCGTCGCCGCGCGCGACGGTGCCGACATCGAGGCGGTCCGCGCGCGCATCGAGGCCGCTGACCTGCGCCTCAGCGCGCTCAGCACGGCGGCGGCGCTCCGGTTCGTCGACGAGCGGCTGAGCTACTTCCGGCAGCTGGCGTTCATCCTCGCGTCGGTCTCGCTCGCGGTCGGCTTCCTGCTCGTCACCACGCTCGTGACGGTGAGCGTGAACGAGCGGATCGGCGAGATCGCGGTCATGCGTGCGATCGGCGTGGCGCGGTGGCGCATCGTGGGGCAGGTGATGCTCGAGGGGGTCGCGCTCTCGCTCGCGGGGGCGGTGCTGGGGCTCGGGCTCGGGCTGCTGACGGCCGAGTGGCTCAACGGGATCCTCGCGGCCTTCCCGGGACTCCCGGCGGCGTTCGACTTCTTCCTGTTCGAGCCGCGGGCGGCGGTGCGGTCGCTGGGCCTGCTCGTGCTCTGCGGGATCGCGGCCGGCGCGTGGCCGGCGTGGCGCGCGGCCACGCTGCCGATCGCCCGGACGCTGCGCGAGGAGGCCGTCGCATGACGGGCGCGGCGCCACCGCGCGCGGGGAAGGACGCATGAGCTCCGGGCGCCCCCCGGTCCTTTCCGCGCGCGACGTGCACCGCGACTACCCCGTCGCCGGCGAGCCGGTGCATGCCGTGCGCGGCCTCTCGCTCGAGGTCGCCGAGGGCGAGTGGGTCGCGATCGTCGGGCCGTCGGGGTGCGGCAAGTCCACGCTGCTCAACCTGCTCGGGGCGATCGACCGCCCCACGCGCGGCACGATCACCATCCGCGGCGAGGACGTCGCCCGCCTCGGCGACGCGGCGGCGACGCGCTTCCGGCTCACCGGCATCGGGTTCGTCTTCCAGCGCTTCTACCTGATGCCGACGCTCACCGCGGCCGAGAACGTGGAGCTGCCGATGGCCGAGGCGCGCGTGCCGCGCGCCGCGCGCGAGGCCCGTGCGCGCGAGCTCCTCGCCTACGTCGGGCTCGGTGCGCGCGCCGACCACCGGCCCTTCCAGCTCTCGGGCGGGGAGCAGCAGCGCGTGGCGATCGCCCGCGCACTCGCCAACCGGCCGGCCCTCCTGCTGGCCGACGAGCCCACGGGCGAGCTCGATGCGCGCACCGGCACCGAGATGATCGCGCTCCTCGACCGCCTCAATCGCGATGGCACCACGATCGTCACCGTGACGCACGACGAGGAGCTCGCGCAGGCGGCGCGCCGCGTGGTGCACATGCGCGACGGCGCGATCGTGGACGACGTCGTGCGGCGCCCGCTCGACCCGCGATGATCCTCCGCCTCGCCCTCCGCGGTCTCCTCGACCGCCCCTGGCGCTCGCTCTTCCTGCTGGGAGGCTTCGGGCTCGGCGTGGGGGTCATGATCACCCTCCTGTCGATCGGCGAGGCGATGGTGCTGCAGTCGCGCGACGAGCGGCTCGTCGGCGGCGGCGACGTGACCGTGCTCCCCGAGGGCCTCGACCTCGAGGTCATGAAGACCGGTGGGGTGGGCGGGATGTTCGTGTCGATCCCCAATGCGCGCTTCGTGCACCGGCAGCTGCTCGCGTCCCCGCGCCTCGCGGACCGCGTGGCTGCCGTCGCGCCCCAGACGGATGGCGTGCTGCTGTACGTCCGCACCGCGAGCGGTGCCGAGCATCCGGTGCGCGCCCTCGGCGAGATCCCCTCCGCCACCCGTGCCGTCGGCGCGGGCGCGACCCTCGTGGCAGGGGCGTGGGAGGACGACGCGCACGACCGGCGCTGGACCGCACCCACGCCGGCGGAGCTTCGACACGAGATCGACCGGTTCCATCACGTGCCGGCCACGGTGCCCGCCGCGGAGCGCGCGACGTGGGGCGAGTGGCACTACTTCAACGTGCTCAGCGACGACCGCCGGCGCTGGGCCTTCCTCACCCTCGCGGTGGGCGGCGACGTGCCGCACGGCGAGTGGGGCGGGCAGGTGCTGCTCACCGTGCACGAGGCCGGGCGTCCGGCGCGCCGGTTCGTGCGCCTCGTCGCACCGGACGCGATCCGGCTCGATACGACGCGCGCCGACCTCGCGCTCGGCGACGACCGCGTGGAGGTGCTCCCCGACGGCCGCTACCGCGTGACGGCCGCGGCGCGCGAGGAGGGCACGGGCGTGCCCGCGACCATCGCGCTGACCGTCGCCCCGGCACCGGGCGCGTACTTCCCCGGCACGTCGGTGGGCGGCGATGCGCTCGTGAGCGGCTACGCGGTGCCGGCGCTCCGCGCCGAGGCGGAGGGCGCGCTGTGCATCGCGGGGCGCTGCGAGCGCTTCCGCGGGGCGCCGGCCTACCATGACCACAACTGGGGCGTCTGGCGCGACGTGGAGTGGGAGTGGGGCGCGGCACGCGCGGGGAGCCACACGCTGCTCTA
>CAZPJF010000401.1:0-3492 GCA_964586095.1 uncultured Gemmatimonas sp.
TGGATCTCGCGCGCGTAGTCGGCCATGTCGCGCGCCTCCGGGGGCCGGGGCGTCTTCGGCTGCTTGTCCCCATCGGCACCGAACCCGAGGATCTCGAACAGTTCCTTCTCGACCTCGAGCAGCTTCTCGCGCGCCCGTCGGTAGGCGTCCGTACCCGGCGTGAGCTGGGCGAGCTCGTACTGCAGCGCGTGCATCGCGTCGACGAGCCCTTCCCACGGCCCGGCCTCGCCGCGGGCCTGCGCCGTCTCGACCGCGAGCAGGGCGTCCGACGCCTGCTGGATCGCCGCGGCCGCGGCCACCGCCTCGGCCTTGAGCGCTTCCAGCTGCCGAATCCGCCCGAGGTTCGCCTCGACGTTCTCGCCGGAGACCACCAGCGCATCGAGCTGCGCGATCAGCTCGTCGAACGGCCGGGCGACCTCCGCGACGGTGGTCGCCAGGCTATCCCGCACCAGCCGGTCGGTCCGCTCGAGGACCTCGGCGACCGCCTTCTCGTACTCGGTGAGTTCCTGCGCCGCCGCCTTGGCGGCAACCCCCGGCGCCTGCGCGCCGATGCGAATGGGCTGCTGGCCGTTCAGGGGCAGCGGGTCGCTCGCGAAGTTCTGGATGGCGCGGTACAGCTCGCCGTACTGCTGCTCCAGCTTCTCGAGTTCCGCGCGCTCCTCCTTCAGCTTCTGGCTGCGCGTGAGGAAGTTGAACGGGGTGGTGACTTCGGGGTTCTCGAGGTCGGCCGCCAACTGCGCGACACGACGTCGGCGCGCGGCGATGCCGTCCGCGAATCCCTCCGCGCGCGTGCCGCCATACAGCCGGCGGGCCTCGGCCTTCAGCCCCTCGAGGTCGCCGGCGTTCAGCATGTCGGCGATGCTCTTCTTCACCGCGGCGGCCGCTTCCGCCGCCTCGGTCTTCGTGCGTCGCATCGCGGTCGCGAAGGCCAGCGCGAAGATGCCGATCGCGCCGATCGCGGCCCCCTTGGGCCCGAAGGCGAACGCGATGTTCGAGGCCTGCGCGACAATCTGCTTCCCGGCCTCGCCCGTCACCCTGCCCGAGCGCGCGATCGTCTCGGCCGCGCTGGCGATCTGCCGCGCCGCCTCCGCCGACCGCTGCCCCATGGCTCCGGTCGCCGCGGTGGCCTGCTCGTTGGCCGCCTTCGTGCCGCGCAGCCGGGCCTCGGTCTGCGTGAGCACCTGGTCGAGCTGGTCCTTCCGGCCCTTCATCTCGAGCATCACTTCCCGGATGACGCGCGTCACGAGGCGGCCCTCCGATCCTTCGCCTCGGCCTCGGCGGCCGCGCGGCCTTCCCGCGCCGCCTGGGCCGCGGCGGCGGCCTGCGCGAACACCTCGCCCTGCGACCAGCGGCGCAGCACGTCCACGGGCCGGTGGCCGAGCTCCTGGGCGACGGAGCCCAGGAAGCCCGCGAGCGTGAGCCGCGAGTCGAACGGCCGTTCCTTCGGGAAGAGCTCAGCGATCCGGGCGGTTCGCACCCGGTTCGCCTCGAGGTGCGCCCGCAGCAGCTCGAGCAGGTCGTCCGGCGTCAGCGCCGTCGTCCAGTCCGGCGGGTGCGGCGGCCGTCCCTCGTCGAACGGCACGCCCGGCTCGGGGTGCGTGAGGATCCACGCCCAGAGCCGGACGGCGAGGCTCTGCGTCAGCGGGCCGAGGGTCCGGACCTCCGCGCTGTCGGTGCTCGCCGCGAGGGCCAGCACCTCCTGCAGCGCGGCATCCAGCGCGTCGCAGTAGGCGAGCGCGTGGTAGGACTTCGGGTACACGGCCGTGGGGGCGTCGGCCACGCTGAGCGTGACCGGGACGGCCTCGGCGACCATGGCGGCCGAGAGGGCGGCCTCGGCCCGGCGGGACTCATCGGCGCGCCGGGCCTCTTCCTGCTCGAACCGCGCGCGCAGCAGCGCATACCAGACGACGGCGGCCCCGAGGGGGTCCGTCGTGGCGTTGCGGGCCCCGCTGGGGGCCATCGCCTCGAGCTCGGGGCCCGTCACCCCACGGGCACGGAGCGAGCCGCTGAGCACGCGGCACCGCTCCGTGATCGTGTCGACGGTCCACCCGGCCTCGAGCTGCTCGAGCACGGGGGCGCTCACGGGTCAGCTGTACATCCGGAGCACCGCCGACTGGAACCGCGCCTCGACCGGGATCGCCACCGCGGTGCCGCGCGAGAGCGGCACGCCGCCGCGCGGCGCCAGGACGGCGTTGTTCAGGTCGAGCAGGATCGTGGAGCCGTCCTGCCGGGTGCCGGTGAGGCGCAGGCACTGGATGCCCTGCGAGCCGACGGCGCCGCCGACGATCGCGCCGCGGTACGGGTCGGCCGACGTGCCGGCGCCGCCCTCGGCCTCGGTCATCCCGAACGCGGTCTGCAGGTTCAGGATGTTGAAGCCGCGGAGGCCGAACTGCGCCGTGAGCTCGCCCATCCCGCGCACGTAGGCGATCGGGGTGTGCTGCAGGGCCGAGAAGATCGCGGCGAGCGGCGACTGCAGGTCGACCACGACGCCGGACTCGTCGATGTGCCCCAGCGTGGTGGCGACCGCCTCGATGAGCTGCGCGCCCGAGGGGTTCGCCATCGCGGCGGGGTAGAGCAGCGGGACCGCGGTCGTCGGCGTGACGGCGGCGCCGATCGCGTTCAGCTCGGTGCCGGTCGCCCCGATGATGAACAGCGGGTCGGAGGCGGTGAAGTTGGTGGTCGCCGCGAAGTGCGCGACGGTGGCACCGGCGGTGAGTGCGGCCGCGGCGGTCGTGGATCCGCCGCCCGAGACCTGCCGGAACACCTGCAGGGTGTCGAGCGACTTCCAGACTTCCTGGCCCGTGTTCAGGCGGGGCGACATGGGTCGGGGCTCCTCTGGTTACGAGATGGCGGCCATCGCCCAGGGGTCGACGGCGGGGTAGGTGATGCTGAGGGCGCCGACGACGAGCTCGCCGTCGGGCGCGGCGGGATCCAGCGGGACCACGCCGCGCAGCAGTCGCACGGCGGGCCGGTGCAGGTCGACGCCGTTCCGGGCCGGCGCGGCGACCTGCGTCGTGTACTGCAGCGCGAGCGACCGGGCGCACACGCGGAGGGTCTGGTAGACGTCCCGCACGGCATCGTCCGACTCGACCGACGCCGCGAGGGCCCGGCGGACGTACAGCACGCGGACCTCGCAGTCCGTGAAGCCGCCGCTCGGCTCGCCGCCGAAGAGCGGGACCTCGAGCTCGTCCGGGCCGCGGACGAGCAGCAGCGCGCCGGTCCCGGTCTTCGCGCGCGGCACCTGCCCGCGCGCGACCCACGCCTCCCGGGTCTCGTCGTAGATCGTGACGGCGCCCGGCGCGGCCTCGCCGGTGTCGCGTGGCACGTTCGCGCGCAGCGCGTTGACCCCGGTCGTGGCGTGGCTGAGCCAGTCGGCGGTCTGGCGGATGGCGGCGACGATCACGCGGCGCCTCCGGCCAGGACGTACTCCGTGAACCGGCGGTCCGGCGCGACCGGCGCGATCCCGTCGACGCGGTACGTCACGCCGCCGAT
>CAZPJF010000402.1:0-3490 GCA_964586095.1 uncultured Gemmatimonas sp.
GGCCCTCGGCGCACATGCGCGAGTTGGTGAGGATCTGCGCGATGGCGTCCTTGGCCGCCGGGCTCTGCTCCCTCTCGTACGCATCCGCCAGCGCGTGGATGTAGTCCAGCGGGTGGTAGTACGAGATGTGCTGGAGGGCGTCGGCGATCGACTGGATGAAGTCCTGCTGGCGGATCGTGGTCATGCGTGAAAGCTATCGGGCGCCGGGATCGTTCTGCATGAGGCCGAGGATGTTGCCGTCCGGGTCATGGATGTACGCCAGCCACCCGACGCCCGGGACCGGCATCTTCGGGAGGGCGACCTGGGCGCCGAGGCCGACCGCCCGCGCGACGGTGCCGTCGAGGTCGTCCACGGACACGGTGCACATGAACGCGTTGACCGGCTGGCCATGGGTCGGCGGCGGTCCCATCCGGCGGAGCAGCCCGCCATTGATGCCGGGCGCCGACTCGGGGCCGGTGGTGATGAGCCAGTAGGGCGGCTCGCCGCCGCCCCAGGCCTGGAACGTCCATCCGAACAGGGCCGCGTAGAAGGCCTGCGCCCGCTCCGGATCGGTCGCGTGGATCTCGAAGTGCACGATGCGTCCCATGTGCTCACTCCCAGGTGTGGGTGCGCTTCCAGACCTTACGCTCGAGCCGCCAGCTGCGCTTGGCGGAGAACGCCAGGTCGTCGGCGGGGAAGAGCTCGGGATCCACGACGGCCTCGTTGAAGTCGTTCCCCTTGGCCGAGGCCTGGTCGGCGAAGTGCAGCAGCTCGGCCTCGAGCGTCATCGGCCGGGCGGCGGCGCCGAACTCCGGGATCCCGTGGTGCGACTGGATGAAGTGGTGCAGCTCGAGCCGCTGTGCCTCGGAGAGGGTGCCCGCCGGCAGCGTGCGGAGCCGCTCCTCGAGCATGAGGGACCCGAGGACGATGTGGCCGACGAGGTGCCCCGCCTGCGTGTTCTCGAAGCCGGCGAGCGCGACCGCGTACGCCTCGACCTTGCCGATGTCGTGCAGGAGGGCGCCGGCGGTCACGAGCGGGACGTTGCCGCGCATGGTGCGCACCGACTCGCGCGCGATGTTGGCGACCTCGCAGCTGTGGAGCAGGAGTCCGCCGACGACGGCGTGATGGCCGCGCGGGGCACCCGGTGCGCGCGCGAACCGCTCGCGGAAGCCGTCGTCGGCGAAGAAGAGGTCGATGGCGCGCCGGAGGGCGCCCTTCATCTCGCTGCGCCACCCGTCGATCCGGGCCCAGAGTTGGTCGACGCTCTCGGTGATGCGGGGCAGGAACTCGTCCGGATCCGCCGCGCCCTGCGGGACGACGCGCGGCGGCGCGGTGAGCTTGAGTTGCCGCGCGCCCTTGTACAGCTCGATGGTGCCGATCACCTGCACGACCTGCCCGGGGCGCACGCCCTCGATCAGCGGCACGTGCTCCTTCCAGACGTTGACGGCGAGCTGGCCGGTGGCGTTGCCGAGCTTGAGCACGACGAACGGGTCACCGGTCTTGGTGCTCTTGTCGTCGCGCTCGCGCACGAGGAGCTCGTGCTGGACGCGGTCGCCGACGGCGAGGCGGGGGATGTCGAGGGGTGCCATGGGGCGGGACGCGGGACGGAGGGTCGGGGACGTGCGGGCGGAGCGGTGGGGCAGGCCGTCAGGGGACGCGGGCGGTGGCGACGAGCCACGCCTGCGGCACATGGCGGAACTCATCGAGCAGTCCGAGGGCGAGCGCGGCGGGCGCCTCGGCGAGCTCGGGGAAGTCGGCGGTCGCCCGCGACGCGATCGCGATGGTCCGCACATCGTGCGTCGTGGCGAACCGCGCGGTCAAGCGCGCCGCGACGCCTGGCCGGGCGAAATCGTGCGTCTCGACGAGGAGGTCCGCGTGCGCGAGGGCCGGCGCGCGCGCGGGATCGAGGAGCTCGTCCTCGAACCCCTCGGCATCGACGAGCACGAGGGCGTGGCCCGCCGCGCGCCGTCCGCCGCCGGCGGTGCGCGGACGGATGCGGCCCTCGAGCGCGGCCGTGTCGATGCGCGCGAGCGGCAGCACGAGGTCGGCGACGCCGTTGCGGCGCGCGGTGTCGCGGCAGGCGCGGCGCGCGAGCGGGTCGGGATCGACCGCCAGCACGAGCGGCCCGTCGCGCGCGGCGGCCGGGAGGCCGCTCTCGACGCGCGGCGCGCGAAGGCGGTGCGCGAGGCCGACGGCGTAGTAGCCGTCCCCCGCGCCCACGTTCACCACGAGCGTGGGGTGGCGCGCGAGGAGCGCCTCGAGCGCGCCGTGCAGCTCGCACTCGTACGCCCCGAGCAGCTTGGCGGCGTGGACGATGTCGCCCCGGCGGCGCGGGTAGAGCATTCCCGCGAACGGGCCGCGCACCACGCGGTCCTGGAGCCGGGCGGCGAGCCGGGCCGCCGGGGCGGCGAGGCCCCGCCGACGGAGCAGGCGCTCGGCCTGTCCGCGCGTGCGCCAGGCGAGCAGCGCCCGCCCGGGCTCGCCGAGTCCCGTCTCGAGCCACCGGCGCAGGCGGTCGCGCACCGGCGGCTCAGCTCTCGTAGACGATGTCGCCGTCGTCCTGGATGCCGATCTCGCCTTGCGTGCCGCAGACGCCGCAGGTGCGCACGACGATCCAGACGACGCCGAGCTCCTTCTCGAGCGACTCGGGGGCCGGCTTCACGGTGAGCTTGCGGTAGGAGTATTCCTTGCAGCGCGTGCAGGCGTGTCCCTTGGCGATGCGCTCGGCCCGCTCGCGCGAGAGCGTGGGCACTACCGTCCTCCGGGCTCGCCGAACGGCCCGGTGCCGAGGGCGCCGGTCGGGGCGGGGGGCTCGCTGCGGGGTTGTCCGCTCGCCCTGAGCAGCTCCTTGATGCCGCCGATCGCGCCGAGCACGCCAGTCGCCTCGCTGGGGAGGAAGACCGTGGTGCCCTTGCCCTGCGCGAGGGCCGGAAGGGCCTCGAGGTACTTGAGCCCGAGGAGGTAGGTGGCGGCCTCGCCCGGCGGGAGCGACGCGGCGATGCGGCGCACCGCCTCGGCCTCGGCGTCGGCCATGGCGAGGCGCGCTTCGGCGAGTCCCTGCGCGCGCAGGATCGCGGCCTCCTTCTCGCCCTCCGCCTTGCGGACCTGGGCCTCGCGCTGGCCCTCGGCCTCGAGGACCGCGGCGCGCTTGGAGGCCTCGGCGTTGGTGACGGCGGCGCGGCGTTCGCGCTCGGCGCGCATCTGCAGTTCCATGGACTGCTGGATGTCGCGCGGCGGCTCGATGCTCTGGAGCTCGACGCGCGTGACGTCCACGCCCCAGCCGATCGAGGCCTCCTCGATGACCTCGCGCATCTTGCGGTTGATCATGTCGCGCGAGGCGAGCGTCTGGTCGAGTTCGATCTCGCCGACGATGTTGCGCAGCGTCGTGCGGGTGAGGGTCTCGAGCGCGTAGGGCAGGTTCTGCACCGAGTAGGTGGCCTTCTGCGGGTCGGCCACGCGGTAGTAGAGCACCGCGTCGATGTCGATGGTGACGTTGTCCTTGGTGATGACC
>CAZPJF010000403.1:0-3466 GCA_964586095.1 uncultured Gemmatimonas sp.
GGCAGAAGGCAGAAGGCAGAAGGCAGAAGGCAGAAGGCAGAAGGCAGAAGGCAGACGGGGCGGCCGCGTGGTGCGGTCGCCCCGTCTGCTTTCGCGCGCCCTGGGAGTGCGGGCAGTGCGGGATGCGGGATGCGGGAAGTGCACGCTGCGCGCGCGGCGGGTGACGCCTCGATGCTGGCGACGCGGGGAGCTCCGGCGATGCGGCGCGCGACTTCCTAGCGGAACCGCCAGAAGACCCGGCCGTCGGCCCGCCGGACCTGCAGCAACCGCCGCTCGCTCGCGGGACGGCCCTCGGTCAGCACCGCGTGCAGGTCGCTGAGCAGCGCGGCGTTCCCGAACAGCGTGTGTCCCAGCAGGTCGCCGCGGACGCGGCTCGCATCGATCGTCGTCATCCCGTCGAGCACCGTGAGCGAGTCGCCGCCCAGGCCGAGGCGCCAGACGCCGTTGAGCGCGCGCGATGCGCGGAGGGCGTCGTCGTCGCTCGAGGCGTAGAGCGTCACGCCCTGCGAGCGGTCGCGCAGGATCGGCAGGATCTCGCGCGCGAAGGTGCGCGCGTCGACATCCGGCGCGGCGAAGATGACCTGTCCCAGGCGCGGGAGCGAGTCGCCGCGGTCTACGAGCGAGAGCGCCTTGCTGAGCACCTCCGATCCCATCGAGTGCGCGAGCACGTGGATCCGGTCCGGGTTGGTGCGGGGGAGCACCTCCCGCAGGAGCCGGAGGAGGTGCCACCCGGCGTTGCGCGCGGTCTGCTGGTCGCGGACGTAGCCCGAGAGCGCCCCCGCGCTCGGCCAGCTGAACAGCACGGCGGTGCCGTCGTACCCCATGTCGGCCACGAGCTGCGCCAGCCGCACCGAGGCATCCTCGAACGAGGAGTTGTAGCCGTGGACGAACACGAGCAGGTCGCGGGACCTCGTGCGGCCGAGGTCCTCGCGGACGCGCTGGAGGAACCGCACCGAGTCCGCCGGGATGAGCGAGCTCATGAACATGAGCCGTGCCGCATCCGGCGCCTCCTCGTTGCCGGCGCGCGGGATGTCCCCTTCGGCGCGGACGCGGTACGAGGGCACGGACACGAGGGCGTAGCCGAAGTTGAGCGCGTCGGCGTCGGTGGTGCCGTAGCGGAAGCCGGGCCGCTCCGCCGCCACCGGCCGCCGCGTGGTCGCCACGAGCAGCGGCACGCGCTGGGTCGCGGTGTCGAGGCCGTCCCAGGTGCGCGGCAGCTCGGCGCGCGGCAGCGCGAGGAGCGCGTTCAGCGTCGAGTCGGCGCGCAACGACTCCGGCGGTGGGGTGACGAGCACGGCGTCCGGGGCCGGGACGGTCGACGGTGCCGGACCACCGCCGCAGGCGCCGCCGACGGCGGCGACGCCTGCGAACGCGGTGAGGAGGAGCAGGCGAGGAGCGCGCATCAGGCGGGAGCGGGGTCGGCGAGGAGTGGTGCGACGGCCTCGTGCGTCACCGGGACGGGGACGCGGTCGAAGACCTGCCCGAAAGATCGCACGACGGCGTCACGGACGGCATCGCCGAGGGCGGGCGACGGCGCGAGGCAGGCGCCGCTCGCGCGCTCGAGGAGCTCGCGCTCCACGGACGTCATGTCGACGCCCGCGAGGCCGCACGGCACCATCAGGTCGAAGAAGCTCAGGTCGGTCGTCACGTTGAGCGCGAAGCCATGCCAGGTCACCCACTGGCGCGCGTGCACGCCGATGCTGGCGAGCTTGCGCCCCCCCGTCCAGATACCCGTCTTGCCCGGGTTCCGCTCGGCGTCGATGCCGAACGGTGCGACGGCGCGGATGAGCACCTCCTCGACCTGGCGCAGGTACCAGTGCAGGTCCTGCCGGTGCTCCGTGAGGTCCACGATGGGGTAGCCGACGAGCTGGCCGGGTCCGTGGAAGGTCACGTCGCCGCCCCGCTCCACGTCGAACAGCTCGACCCCGCGTGCCCGGAGCTGCGCCTCGTCGGCGAGCAGGTTGCCGGCCTTGGTCGAGCGACCGGTGGTGATCACGGGCGCGTGCTCGACGAGGATGAGCAGGTCCTCGTCGAGCCGCCGCGCGATGCGCGCGGCGGCCGCCGAACGCTGGAACGACAAGGCCTCCGCATAGCTGCGGAGGCCGAGGTCGAGCACGCGCACGCGCCGCGCCGTGGCGGTGCTCGCGGGGCGGGCGGCGAGGGGCGCGCTCACGCGTCGCTCACGCGTGCAGCATCTTCCCCATCGAGTCGAGCACCGCCTCGGCGATCGCCTCGCTGAGGGTGGGGTGCGCGTGCACCGCGAGGTCGATCTCCTCCACCGTGTACTCGTTCTCGCGCGCGACGGCGAACTCGTGGATCAGCTCGGTCGCGTGCGCCCCGATGATGTGCGCGCCGAGGATCTCGCCGTGCTTCTCCTCGCGGATGACCTTCACGAACCCCTCGGTCTCGCCGCTGGTGCGGGCGCGGCCGTTGGCCGAGAAGGGGAACTTGCCCACCTTGTACTTGATCCCCTTCTCCTTCACCTGCGCCTCGGTCAGGCCGATCGATGCGACCTCGGGGTGGCAGTAGGTGGCGTTGGGGATGTTGCCGTAGTTCACCGGGTGGTGGTGCGCGCCGGCGATGATGTCGGCGACCACGTGGCCTTCGCGCGAGCCCTTGTGCGCGAGCATCGGCGGGCCGGCGACGTCGCCGATCGCGTAGACGCCCTTGGCGGTCGTCTCGAACGTCGCGTTGACCTTGATGAAGCCGCGCTCGGTGGTCTGCACGCCGGCCTCCTTGAGCCCGATGTGCTCGATGTTCGGCGCGCGGCCGGCGGCGACGAGGACGACGTCGAAGGTCATCTCCTTCTTCTCGCCGTTCGCCTCGACCGGGATGGTGACGTTGCCCTTGCCCTTCTTCACGGTGCCGAGCTTGGCGCCGGTGATGACCTCGATGCCGCGCTTCTTGAACGCCTTGGCGAGCTCGGCCGAGCAGTCCTCGTCCTCGACGGGGAGGATGCGGGGCATGACCTCGAGGATCGTGACCTTGGAGCCGAAGGCGTTGAACACGTCGGCGAACTCGCAGCCGACGGCGCCGGCGCCGATGACGGCGATGGTGGCCGGGGCCTTGTCGAGCGTGAGCGCCTCGTCCGACGACAGGATGAGCTGCTTGTCGAGCTCGAGGCCGATCTGCGGCAGGCCCTTCACGCGCGAGCCGGTGGCGATGACGACGCCCTTGGTGGCGGTGTGCGTCTCGACCTTGCCGTCGGCGCCGGTGACCTTGACCGACTTGCCGGCGCCGAGGACGCCGGTGCCCTTGAGCCAGGTGATCTTGTTCTTCTTGAAGAGGAACTCGACGCCCTTGGAGTTCTGCGCGGAGACGGCGCGCGAGCGCTTCATCGCCACGCCGTAGTCGAGCGTGACCTTCTCGGCCTTCACGCCGAACTCGGCCCCCTTGGCGACCTTCTGCGCGATGCTCGCGGCCTCGAGGAGCGCCTTGGCGGGGATGCAGCCCCAGAGGACGCAGG
>CAZPJF010000404.1:0-3445 GCA_964586095.1 uncultured Gemmatimonas sp.
GGAGCATCGCTAAACGGCCGCAGATCCTGCTGGGCGCGCGCGACCACGACGCGATCGTGGTGATGGACGACTCGCATGCCACGGGCGTGCTCGGCGCCACGGGGCGCGGCACCGCCGAGCACTTCGGGGTGCTGGGCGAGGTGGACATCATCACCAGCACGCTCGGCAAGGCGCTCGGCGGCGCGGCGGGCGGGTTCGTCGCGGGGCCGGCGGCGCTCACCGACACCCTCACGCAGCGGTCGCGGCCGCAGCTCTTCTCGAACGCGCTCCCGCCGACGGTCGCCGCGAGCTCGCTCGCGGCCGTGGAGTTCATCGAGGCGCACCCGGAGCGCGTCCAGGTGCTGCGCGAGAACGCGCAGTACTTCCGCGCCGCGATCCAGGAGGCGGGGTTCAACCCGCTCCCCGGCGACACGCCGATCGTGCCGATCATCATCGGCGAGACGTCGGACGCGATCCGCATGAGCGAGCTGCTGCTCGACGAGGGGATCTTCGTCACCGGGTTCGGCTTCCCCGTGGTGCCGCACGGGACGGCGCGGCTGCGGTGCCAGATCTCGGCGGCGCACACGCGCGATGACCTGGACTATGCGGTGCGGGCGATCCGGAAGGTCGGGCTCGCGAGCGGCGTCATCAGGTAGCGCGCGCGGACGGCCGGAAACACAGAACCCCACGGCACCTCCGGCGACCCTCATCGGGTCCCCGGACGCACCGTGGGGTCCTGGCCCACCGGCCCGTCAGTTGTCGTCACGCGAGGAACTAGGCGGCGGCCGCCCTCACCTCCTCCTCCTCGGTGGCCCCGCGACGCCGCACCCGCTTGGCCGAGCGCCACTCAGCCTCCAGGGCCTCGTCACCGACGATGGTGTGCGCCACCAGGGCATCGAGCGCCGCCACCGCCTGTCGCCCCCTCGCCAGCGCCGAGCGGATCTCCTTCGTGACGCCGGTGCGCCGCACCCGTCCCGCGATGCCGGCGTCGAACGATTGCTGCACCGCCGCCGCCGCGGCGCGCAGCTGGTCGAGGAAGTCCGCGGGGAACTCCCCGGCGCGCAGCGCGTCGATGTGGTTCTCGGCCGCCACCGCCATCGCCTGCGCCGTCCGGACCAGGCGTTCGCGATGCAGCGACTTGGCCGAGGGCGTGAGTGCCGCGAACTCCGGCGCACCGCGGAGTGACGCGCGGGCGAACTTCACCAGCGGCGTCACGAACTTCCTGAGCAGCGTGCGCTCGAGCTCCAGGCGCCGCTGCACCTCGCCGCGCACCGCGCGCGCGAGCCCGCCCTGATCGGTCGCCGCGCGATCGAGGTCGGCGACGGACGCGTCCAAGGCGCGCTTCGCCGCACTCCCGGCCGCCGAGGGCACGGCGGACGCGTGCACCGTCAGGAACTGCTGCACCTGCCGGAGCGACTGACCCACGTGGAACTGTGTGCGTTGCATACAACCTCCCGAGTGAAACGGTGATGGACGCGGGCTGGATGACCACCGGCATCGCCCGCGTCCAACGCGAGGCCGGTGGAGTCGACCGACGGGGCGGACCCGTCGTGCAATGGGTGTGGGCGTCGGGTGAATCGGCGGGGGCGGCTCATGCACCGCGCGGCGACGGTCGTGCACCGCGACTCGATGGAGTGCGCGCCGGCGCCGTGGGTTCGGGGAACGGGCGCGAGGGGTTCGTGCACTGGGTCCGTCAGTTCGGAGCGCGGCGCCGGCGGGTTCGGGCACCGGGTTCTCGGGATCGCTCGCTCACCCCCTCACCCTTTCCCCCGGAAGCGGTGTGTCCGGCAGCCGGGACGTGCGACTTGTGCCGCAACACCTTTGGTGGCAACGTGTTGCGCTTCTCCTTGGGAAATCGGACTGCGCGCGATTCGGGGCGAGTTTCAGGAGAAGGCGACGGGCGCGGTCGTTCTGAGGGGCTTTGCCTCCTGGCTTCTGGGCTTTCGGTCCTCGGTTCTCGGTCCTCGGTTCTCGGTTCTCGGTCCTCGGTCCTCGGTTCTCGGTCCTCGGTCCTCGGTCCTCGGCCCCGTCCTCATGCGCGCCCTCTCCATCCCGCAGCCTTGGGCCGAGCTCGTCATCCGCGGCGTGAAGACCGTGGAGGTCCGCTCCTGGTACGCCAAGCACACCGGCGGACGCATCGCCATCCACGCGAGCGTCAACATCGAGCTCAAGAAGGTCGAGGCGCTGTGGGCGGACGATCGGTCGGTGGCGCAGTGCTTCGCCGACCAGGGCTGGAAGGACCGCGACGACCTGCGCGCGCTGCCGCGCGGCGCGATCGTGGGGAGCGTGGATCTCCGCGGCGTGCATCGCGCGGAGGCCGTGCGGGCGACGAAGGTCGACCCGTCCGGCGGCAACTGGATCGAGGACGCGCTCGAGATCGCGGTGCGCGATCCCGTCACGGGGACGCTGCGGCCCGGCCCGGCGCCAGCCCGCATGCTCCCGGTGGCGATCCCCGCTCAGGGGTGGGTGTTCGGCTTCGCGCGCGCGCTCGCCGTGGAGCCCATCCTCGGCGTGGGGGGCCAGCAGCACCTGTGGGCGCTCCCCGCGGAGCTCGCGGCCGAGCTCGCGGTACGCGAGTCACGCGCGCGGAGCGGCGAGTGGAGGCGCGCGGAGCCGTCGCCGGAGAGCATCCGCGCCGCCCGTGACGCTTGGCGCGAGCGCTTCGAGACCGAGGAGGCGCGCCATGCCACGCGATTGCTCCGCGAGGCGCTGCACGAGGCGGCGAATGATGCGTTGGCGCTGGAGGACGAGGGGGCCGAACGGATGCTCCGGCAGGCGATGCAGCGGCTGACGGACGAGCGTGGTGAGCGCGACGCGGACGGGCGCGCCTGGATCCGCGTACCGAAGGTGATCCGCCCGCTCTTCGCCGACGCCGAGCGCGTGCCGGCCGCGCAGTTCGAGGCGGACGTGCGCATGCTCATGCATCGGGTGCGGCACGAGCAGGAGGCGCATGCGGCGTACGCGAAGCTGTACGCGGACGCGGTGGCGCGGTTGCGCGAGCGGCTCGCGCACGCGGAGCACTCGCCAAGCTCGCGTGCGGGGATCGACGCCGAGGTGAAGCGGATGTTCAAGCGCGAGTGGCTGGCGGCGGAAGCGGAGCTTGGCCGGTCGGAGGGGATCTTCCGGTTCCCGGACTATTGAAGGACGGTGGCGCGCGCTGGGCGCGGCGGCGGAGCGCGCCGGGAGCGGACCGATGGCGGGCGGATGCGGTCCGAGGGGCCGCGGCGACTCCCGCTCGACGCGATCAGGCAGACCGAGCTAATCGTTTGAACGTTGAAGCAGTTGGCGGCGCGTCGGACGCGAGAGTCTCATGGACTCTGGACTTGCGCGTAGTTGGCGCGGCGGTGCGAATTGGGGTCTCGGGTTCGACCGGGCGGTCAGTGTTCGGGTTAGGCCGGTCGAGCTAATACACGTTAGGCGAGCGACGAAACACGTGTGTCACCGGATTCGGGCGCGTCGTGCCATT
>CAZPJF010000405.1:0-3423 GCA_964586095.1 uncultured Gemmatimonas sp.
ATGGGGCGGAGCTTCGCCGCCTGGGCGATCGCGATGTCGGAGGGGACGCTCATGACCGGTGGTTCGACCTCGAGGGGGGTTGGGGGACCAAGGGGTGCAGCGAAGCGCGAGGACCGGCGAGGGTGGAACCAGGCCGGCCGCTCAGGCGAGATGGAACAGGCGTCGGGTGTTGCGGAGGACCGCCTCCGCGAGCGGCGGAAGGCTCGCCGCGCGCACTTCGGCCAGCCGCTGCAAGGTATACGCGCACCAGGCCGGCTCGTTGCGCCGGCCGCGGTGCGGGACGGGGGCCAGGTAGGGGCTGTCGCTCTCCACCAGGAGGCGATCCTCCGGGACGAGCCGCAGGAGCGCGAGGTCGTCCCACTTCCGGAACGTGATGATGCCGCTGAACGAGATGCACCAGCCGGCCGCGAGCCCCACCTCGGCGAGCGCATGCGATCCCGTGAAGCAGTGGAGCACGCCAACGATGCCGGACTCTCCCGCCTCCCGGACCATCGCCGCGGTGTCGTCCTCGGCCTCGCGGGTGTGCACCACGACCGGGCGTCCCGTCTCCTGCGCGATCGCGAGCTGGTCGGCGAAGGCGCGGCGCTGGAGCGGGCGCGGCGCGTGGTCGTAGTGATAGTCGAGGCCGCACTCCCCGACCGCGACGGCACCCTCGGCCATCGCGGCCTGGATCGCGCCGCGATCGCGCGCGGGATCGTACGCCGCCGCGTCGTGCGGATGCACGCCGGCGGTCCACCAGACCAGCCCCGGCCGCCCGGCGGCGACGGCCCGCGCGCGGGTGGCCGCGGCGAGGGACTCGCCGATGCAGATGACGCCGAGCCCGCCCGCGGCGGTGAGGCGGTCCAGGACCGCCTCCCGGTCCGCGTCGAACTCCTCGGCGGCGAGGTGCGCGTGGGAGTCGATGAAGCCGACGCCCGGCGGCGGAGGCGCGGGAACGGACGGAGCCCCGGCACGCGTGGCGTGCCGGGGCTCCGGGGTCTCGGGCGCCGCCAAGGCCTCAGGCCCGCGCGGCGGACTGCGTGGGCGCGGCCTCGTTGGCGCGCGGCCACTTGCGCTCGATCCAGAGGAGGAGCGGCGAGGCGATGAAGACCGAGCTGAAGGTGCCGACCACGATGCCGAAGGTGAGCACCCAGGCGAAGGGCCGGATCACCGAGCCGCCGAAGATCAGCAGCGCGAGGAGCGTGGCGAGGGTGGTGGAGCCCGTCATCACCGTCCGCGGCATGGTCTCGTTCACCGAGCGGTTCAGGATGGCGTAGAGCGAGTCCTTACGATGCAGCTTGAGGTTCTCGCGGACGCGGTCGAAGACGACGACCGTGTCGTTCATCGAGTAGCCGATGACGGTGAGGACCGCGCCGACGACGAAGACCGAGATCTCGATCCGCATGTAGAGCATGAACGCGAGCGTCGCGACGAGGTCGTGGACCGTCGCGAGGATCGTGGCGACGCCGAACCGCCATTCGAACCGCCACGCGATGTAGACGAGCGTGAGGGCGAAGGCGATGAGGGTCGCGAGGGCGGCCTGTTGCCGCAGTTCGCTCCCGACGCGCGGCCCGACCCCCGCCGTGCGGCCCACGGTGAAGGCCCCCGCGCCGTACTTCGCGGTGAGCGACTCCTCGATGCGCTTGGAGACGCTGAGCGCGCCGGTCGCGAGCTCCTCGACCTGCTCCGCCTCCTGCGCCCGCACGACGATCTCCTCCGGGGAGCCGAAGGTGTAGATCTCGGCGTCGGCAAGGCCGGCGCCCGCGAGCGTCGCGCGGAGCTCGGCGATGTCCGGGGCCTGCTGGAAGGTCACCTCGACCTGCGTGCCGCCCGTGAACTCGATGCTGTAGTTGAATCCCTTCCACGGCACCAGCACCAGGGCCGGCACCACGAAGGCGAGGACGGTGATGAACGAGACGCGCCAGAGCTTGAGGACGTCCCAGTTCGTGTTGTGCAGGATGCGCAGCATCAGATGCTCAGGGTCTGGGCGCCCTTGTTCTTGGACAGCCACAGGAGGTAGAGGGTCTTCACGACGAAGATCGCCGAGATGAGCGACGCGAAGAGGCCGGCGAGGAGCGTCACGGCGAAGCCGCGGACGGGACCGGTGCCGAACTGGTAGAGGATCGCCGCGGTGAGCGCCGTGGTCACGTGCGTGTCGACGATCGCGCTCCACGCGTGGTCGAAGCCCTCCTCGATCGCGAGGCGGACCGTGCGGCCGGCATCGAGCTCCTCACGGATGCGCTCGAAGATCAGGAAGTTGGCGTCGACGGCCATGCCGATGGAGAGCACGAAGCCGGCGAGGCCGGGGAGCGTGAGCGTCGCGTCGAAGGTGGAGAGGATCGCGAGCGTGACGATCACGTAGAACGCGAGGCCGCAGACCGCGAGGAAGCCTGAGAAGCGGTAGTAGACGAGCATGATGAGGACCACGAGCGCGAGGCCGAGCGCGCCGGAGAGCAGGCCCTGCCGGATCGCGTCCGCGCCGAGGCTCGCGCCGATGGTGCGCGACTCGCCCACCTTGAGCGGCACGGGCAGCGCGCCGGCGCGGAGCACGAGGGCGAGGTCCTGCGCCGCCTGGAGGTCCCGACCGCCCATGGTGATCTGGCCGCGCGAGCCGATCGCCCCCTGAATGACGGGCGCGCTCATGACCTTGTCGTCGAGCACGATCGCCATGTAGTCGCCGATGTGCCGGCCGGTCTCCTTGCGGAAGCGGCTGCCGCCCTCGGTGTTGAAGACGAAGTCGACTTTGGCCCCCTCGAGCGGGTCCTGGTTCGGCGTCGCGTTGGTCAGGTAGGTGCCGTCGATGATCGCGCGCGACTCGAGCACGTAGAGCGTGTGGTAGACCTGCGCCCCGAGCACGAGCGTGTCGGTGCCCCAGCGGATGTCCTTGCCGGGCGGCAGCGCCGCCTGGATGGACGGATGCGCGAGGAGGGTCTCGAGGCGCGGCTTGTCCTGCTTCGCGACCACGTACTGGCCGGGGATCTGCCCGGCGGAGATGCTGCGGCGGAAGGGGCCGTCGGTCGAGGTGCCGGCGGTGTCCGGCGTCGCGGCGCTGTCGGCGCGCTGGAGCAGGCTGCCCAGCGCGTTCGCCGGGGTGGTGTCGCCGCCGGCGACCGTCGCGACGGGGGCGAGGCCCTGCTCCTTCACGATGCCGTCGAGGCGCGGGATGACGCGCTCGAGGACGCCGGTCTCGTCGGTGATCTGGAAGCGGAGGAACGCCGCGCGCTGCACCACCTGCTCGGCGCGCTCGCGGTCGTCGATGCCGGGCAGTTCCACGACGATGCGGTCCGCGCCGACCTTCTGCACCACCGGCTCGGCGACGCCGAACTCGTCGATGCGCGTGCGCACGACCTTGAGCGCGCGCTCGATGGCATCGGGGACGTCGGCGACCTGCTGCTTGGACTGGTCGATCTCCAGCATCAGGTGCATGCCGCCCTGGAGGTCGAG
>CAZPJF010000406.1:0-3418 GCA_964586095.1 uncultured Gemmatimonas sp.
CGAGACCTCCACCTGCCTGTACACTCTTTCCCTACACGACGCTCTTCCGATCTACGGGCGGCGCGGCGTCGCGCGGGCCCTCGGCGCCGCCGCCGCGGTCGCCGCCGTCGCCGGAGGCCTCGCGCTCGCGCCGCGCGGCGCGCCGGCGCAGGCCGGCGCGCGTTCCATCGCCGGGCGCATCACGGTCCCCGGCGCCACCGACGCGGGGGCGCCCGTGCGCGGTGCGTGGGTCGTCCTCCACCGCGTGGGTCCGGACTCCGCGGGGCCGATCGACTCCATGCGCACCGGCGCCGACGGCGGCTACCGCTTCCGGTATCGCGCCTTCGGCGACTCGAACGCGGTCTACTTCGTCTCCACGCAGCGCGGCGGCGTGAACTACTTCACGCCCCCGGTGCGCGAGCCGGCGGTGCAGGGCGGGCTCGCCGACCTCGTGGTCTACGACACCACCAGCGCCCCGATCCCGATCGCCGTGCGCGGACGCCACCTGATCGTCACCGTCCCCGACAGCGCGACCGGGACACGGCGCACCGTCATCGAGGCGTTCGAGATCAGCAACGACTCCTCGGTCACGCGCGTCGCGCGCGGCACGGACGGCGTGACCTTCGACGCCGCACTCCCCCCGGGCGTGACCGCGGTGACCCCGGGCCAGGGGGACGTCTCGAGCGACGCGATCAGCGCCGTCGACGGGCGCGTGCGCGTGAACGCGCCCCTCGCGCCGGGGCTCAAGCAGGTGACGTTCTCGTACGAGATCCCCGCCTCGCCCGATCCGTTCGAGGTGCTGGTCGAATCGCCCGCGACGGTGCTCGAGGTCCTCGTCGAGGAACCGAACGCGATCGTGACCGGCGCGGGCCTCGTCGCGGTCGACCCGGTGGAGATCGAGGGACGCCCGTTCCGCCGCTTCCTCGCCGAGGATGTGGCGGCGGCGCAGACCGTGACGATCACGATCCCGCCCGGGGCGTCGGCGCGCGGCGTGCGGCTCATGCTGATCGTCACGGCGGTCGGCGCCGCGATGCTGCTCGGGCTCGGGATGGTGCTCGCCCGCCGCGGGCCAGCGAGCCTCGCGCGGCGGCGCGACGACGACCCCGAGTCGCTCGCGCTCGCGGTCGCGGCGCTCGACGCCAGTTACGAGGCGCTGCCCGAACCGACCGAGCAGCAGAAGGCGGAGCACTACCTCGAACGTGCGCGGCTCAAGGGGCGGCTCGCGGCGGCGCTTGCCAAGCGCGACGGATTGGCCTAGGATAGCTGCACACAACTGACGGCGAACGCGGGACACGGAAGCCGGTGCGATGCCGGCGCGGCCCCGCCACTGTAACGGGCACAGCCACACACGTCCGCTCATCACCAGCCACTGGGTCACCGACCCGGGAAGGCGAGCGCGACGGCCCGGAGCCAGGAGACGACCCACGTTCGCGCCACATCCGGACCCTCGGGGGAGGGTCGGTGGCGTCGAACGCATCCGTGCATCCGGCCCGGGCGTTCCGCGTGCATCGAGGCTCCTTCGCATCCGAAGGAGCCTTTCGTGTTCCCGCGCCTCGTCACCCGATCGCTGCCGCCCGTGCCGCGCGCGAGACGCGGGGTGCTCGCGTCGGTGCCGCCCGGGCTTGGCCTCGCCGCCCTCGCGCTCGTCGCGTGCGCGCGGAGCGCCGACCAGGCGCCGCTCGCCGCCGCCGTCGACGACTTCGGTGACACGGTGCGGGTCGAGGCGCCGGCGCGACGCGTCGTCTCGCTCAACCCCGTCACCACCGAGCTCCTCTTCGCGCTTGACGTGGGCGAGCGGCTCGTCGGCCGCACGCACTGGGACCTCTATCCCGACGCCGCCCGCGCGGTGACCGACGTGGGCGACGGCATGCAGCCGAACGTCGAGGTCGTGCTCGGCCAGCGTCCCGACCTCGTGCTGCTCTACGCGAGCGAGTCCAACCGCGCCGCTGCGGCGCAGCTGCGGCGCGCGGGCGTGGCGACGCTCTCCTACCGCACGGATCGCGTCGCCGACCTCGCGCGGGTGACGCCGGTCATCGCGCGCGCCGTGGGCGCGGAAGCCGCGGGCATCGCGCTGGTCGACACCGTGGCGGCGAGCCTGGCCGCCGTGCGCGCCGCCCCGGCGCCCGCCGAGCGGCGCCGGGCGTTCTGGTTCGTCTGGGAGGCGCCGCTGCTCACCATCGGGCGCGGGTCGTACCTCTCCGAACTCCTCGAGGCGGCCGGCGGCGAGAACGTGTTCGCCGACCTCGAGGCGCCGAGCCCGCAGGTCACGCTCGAGGAGGTCGCGCGGCGCGACCCCGACGTGATCCTGGTCGGACCGAACAGCGCGGTGAAGCTCCGCGCGAGCGCCGCATGGCGATCGGTGCGCGCCGTGCGCGAGGGACGGCTGCTCGTGATCGACACGATGATCGTCGGGCGCCCCGGCGTGCGCATGGGCGAGGCCGCGCGGCACCTGCGGACCCTCCTCTACCCGTCGGCGCCATGAGCGGCGCGCCGCGGTCGCTCTGGCTCCTCCTGGGCATCGCGCTCCTCACGGCGATGACCGCGGGGCTCGCCTTCGGCCCGGTGCCGCTCTCCATCGCGGAGGTCTGGCGCGCGCTGCTCGGCGACGGCGATGCCACCACGCGCGCGATCGTCCACGACCTGCGCCTCCCGCGCGTCGCGCTCGGCGTGGCGGTCGGGGCGGGGCTCGCCGCGAGCGGCACGGCCCTGCAGTCGACGCTGCGCAACCCGCTCGCCGAGCCGTACCTGCTGGGTGTCTCCGGCGGTGCGGCGGTGGGCGCGGTGCTGAGCGTCGTGCTCGGCATCCAGGCGCCGGGTGTCGTGCCGCTCGCGGCCTTCGCCGGCGCGACGCTCGCCGTGCTGCTCGTGCTCGTCGTCGCACGTGCTGCGGGCGGACGCGCCGACCCGCGGATCCTGCTCATGGCTGGTGTCGTCGTCGGGGCCTTCTGCACCGCGACCATCATGGTGGCGCTCGCGACCGCCCCCGAGGGCGCGGTGCGGAGCGCCCTCTGGTGGATGATGGGGTCGCTCGGCGACGCGCAGTGGCGCGGCGTGCGCTGGGTCGCGGTGTACGTGCTCGCCGGCATCGGGGCGCTCGTGTGGTGGGGCCGCGACCTCGACGTCCTGGCGCTGGGCGAGGAGGCCGCGGCCTCCCTCGGTCTCGAGGTGGAGCGCGTCACGCGGCGCATCTACCTCACCGCGTCGCTGCTCGCGGCCGCGACGGTCGCCGGGGCCGGGCTGATCGGGTTCGTCGGCCTGATGGTCCCGGCCATCGCGCGCGCGCTCGGCACGCGCTCGGCGCGGACGACCGTGCTCGCGTCGGCGCTCGCAGGGGCGACGCTCGTGGTCGCGGCCGACCTCGTCGCGCGCGTCGCGATGCGGCCGGCGGAACTGCCGCTCGGCGCGGTCACTGCGCTCGTGGGCGTGCCCTTCTTCCTCT
>CAZPJF010000407.1:0-3412 GCA_964586095.1 uncultured Gemmatimonas sp.
CACGCCGGGGAGCTGGTCGTACTGCTTCGGCTCGAAGTCGGCGAGCACGACGATCCGCACGTGCCCGAGTCGTGGCACCTGCTCGTGCGCCGCCTCCGTGCACGCGAATCGGCGCAGTTCTCCCTCGTCAGCGAAGTCCTCCCCGGCGAGACGTACATCTCGGCGTGGCCCGTCGGCATCACGCGCGGCATGCGCGTCCTGTTCCCGCCGCCCGCCAAGCCGTAGCGTCCGCCGCGGACGCCCCCCCTCCCGAGACACGACACCCTGCGCCTCCTTCTCGCGTCCTGCCTCATCCTCGCGGCTTGCGCTCCCGGCGTGGACGCCGAGGAGTCCGGCGCCCTCGCCTGCGGCGATGCGCCCGGCGAGACCCCCATGCAGGAGTGCATCGTGCGGAATCTGGCCGCGCGCGACACGAGCGTCCGGCTCGCGATCGACACCCTCGTCGCGGCCGGCCTCTCGCGAGCCGACCTCGAGCAGGCCGACGCCCGCTGGCGCCGTGAGACCGTCGCGCGCTGCGGGCCCCGGCCGGATTCGGTCCCCCCGCCCGCCGATTCGGCGCGCGCCGTGTGGAGCTGTCACACGGGCGCGTTCAACGAGCGGCTCGCGACCCTCCGCGACCTTCACCCGCACCGCTGACCGTCCGTGCTCGCCAGCAGGCGCCTCCCACGCACCGCCCGCCCTGCCGCCGCCCGACGGCGGACCGCCTCTCGCGCCCCGATGGCGTGGCGTTGAACCGGCCCTCACTCCTCCAACAGCGATGAGACACGCCTCCGAACTCCCCGCGCTGCTCGCCGCGCTCGCGCTCGCCGCCTGCACCGGACCCGGGACGCAGTCCCGGGCGGAGGCCGAGGTCCCGGTCGTGATCCGCGATGTGACCGTGGTCGACGTCGTCTCCGGGACGCTGCGACCGGGCTCGACCGTGATCGTCGTCGGGAGCCGGATCACCGGCGTGGGACCGTCCGCCACCACCGGCGTGCCGCGGGGCGCGCGGGTCATCGACGGGAGCGGCCGGTTCCTGATCCCGGGCCTCTGGGACATGCACAGCCACTCGCTCTGGAGCCCGGAGGCGATGCGGACCTTCCTGCCCCTCTACGTCGCGCACGGGGTGACGGGGATCCGCGACATGGGTGGGCGCTTGCCTCTGCTGGCGGCCTTCCGCGACTCGCTCAGGCAGCGAGAGCATCCGTGGCCGCGCGTGATCGCCTCCGGCGAGGTGCTCGACGGGCCCCAGCCGGTCCAGGCGGAGATCTCCATCCCGGTCACCGACACGGCGCGTGCGCGGACCATCGTGGATTCGCTCGCGCGCGCGGGCGTGGACTTCCTCAAGGTGTACACGCTGCTGCCGCGGGACTCCTACTTCGCCGTGCTCGCGGAGGCACGGCGCGCCGGACTGCCGGTGGCGGGCCACGTCCCCGGGGACGTCACGCCCGAGGAGGCGGCGCGCGCCGGCCAGCGCAGCATCGAGCACCTGCGCGACGAGATCGAACCGTTCTGCTCTCCACGCGATGCCGCGGCCTGCGCGCGCCTCGCGGAGGTGTTCCGCACCGAGCGCACGTGGCAGGTGCCGACCCTCACCGTGCTGCGTGCCAAGGCGTTCTTCGACGACTCGACCCTCGCGCGCGACCCGCGGTTGCGCTACCTGCCCCCCGCGCTCGCCGCGGAGTGGCTCGCGGAGCGGCAGGGCAAGCTGCGGCGCGGCCGCGAGTACCTCGCGTCGAAGCGCGCGCGCTACGCCGACGAGGCCTGGCTCACCGGCTTCCTCACCCGCGAGCGCGTGCCGCTGCTGGCCGGCTCCGATGCCGGGTCGGCGTGGGCCTATCCCGGTTTTGGCCTGCACGACGAGCTCGCGCTGCTGGTCGAGGCGGGGCTCACGCCGCTCGAGGCGCTGCGCGCCGCCACGCTCTCGCCCGCCGAGTTCCTCGCGGCCCGTGACTCCATGGGGGCGATCGCCGTGGGGCAGGTCGCCGACCTGGTGCTATTGAGGGCCGACCCGTTGTCGCGCATCGGCGCGACGCGCGAGATCGACGCGGTGGTGCTGCGGGGGCGCGTGTTCGACCGGGCTGCGCTCGATGCGCTCCTTGACACCGTCGGAGCGCGGCGCCGCGATTGACGGGCGGGTCTTCGACGGAGTGCGCCCTCGCCTGGAAGGCTGAATCAGCAGGCGCCCGCCCCGGCGCAGGCGAATACCGCGAGCAGCACGCCGTTCCACCCCGCCGCCCCGGCGTTCCCGTCGCGGCGCGGCGCGGCTGGTGTCCGGCGGCGATCACGTTCGGTGCCGGTCCGAGTGATTCCGATGAGCGGGTCGGCCGGGGGCGGTCCGACATTCCGAGCCCATGTCGTCCTATCCGGCACCGCCATCGGATAGTGCTGCACCGCGCCCGCGCCTGCTCGATCTGGTGCGCGGGCGGATGCGCGCGCGCCACTTGAGCCTGCGCACCGAGCAAGCATACCTGGGCTGGATCCGCCGGTATATCCGATATCACGGCCTCCGCCACCCCGCCGAACTTGGCGAGGATGAGGTGGTCGCCTACCTCACGCATCTCGCGGCCGACCGTCGGGTCGCGCGGTCCACCCAGATGCAGGCGTTGAGTGCGCTCATGCTCCTGTACGCCGACGTGCTCCGGCAGCCGTTGCCCGACCTCCGGCGTGTGCTCCGGTCGAGCCAGCACGTGCACCTCCCGGTGGTGCTGACGCGGGACGAGGTGTCGCGGGTGCTGACCGAGCTGCCCGGTACGATGCGGCTGGTGGGCTTGCTGCTCTATGGCGCCGGACTGCGACTCCTGGAGTGTCTGACCCTGCGGGTGAAGGATCTGACCGTGGAACGGCTGGAGATCCGCGTGCGACGCGGGAAGGGCGGCAAGGACAGGGTCACCATGCTGCCGGCGGTGGCGGTCCCGTTGCTTCGCGACCACCTGGAGCGGGTGTCGGCGCTGCACGCGCGCGACCTTGCGGCCGGCGGAGGCGCCGTGGCGCTGCCCACGGCGCTCGCGCGCAAGGCGCCGGCGTGGGCGACCGACCTCGCATGGCAGTGGCTCTTCCCGGCAACGCGGCAGTATCGGGACACCGAGTCGGGTCGGCTGTGCCGGCACCATCTGCACGAGACCGCCGTGCAGCGCGCGGTACAGCGTGCCGTCCAGCGGTCAGGCATTCCGAAGCGCGCGACCTGTCACACGTTCCGGCACTCCTTCGCGACCCATCTCTTGGAAGACGGATACGACATTCGGACGCTTCAGGAGTTGCTGGGGCACTCCGACGTGGGCACGACGATGATCTACACGCACGTACTGAACCGCGGTCGGCTCGGCGTGCGGAGTCCGGCGGACCGGCTGGGGGACAGATAGCAGGTATTGCGGCCTGTAGTGCAGGGTCCTAGGATGGTCGGCGGGGACTCCTGCAGCTGAATGGATAGTTA
>CAZPJF010000408.1:0-3382 GCA_964586095.1 uncultured Gemmatimonas sp.
GCGCCCACATCCGGACGCTCCTCCTCACGTTCTTCTTCCGCCAGATGCCGGAGCTGATCGACGCCGGCATGGTCTACATCGCGCAGCCGCCGCTCTTCCGCGTCGCCAAGGGCAAGGAGGAGTACTACGCGTACGACCTCCCCGAGCGCGACGCCATCGCCGCGCGGATGGGGAACGGCGACGGCAAGACGAACCTCATGGTGCAGCGCTACAAGGGCCTCGGCGAGATGAATCCCGACCAGCTCTGGAAGACCACCATGAACCCGGAGACGCGGACCATCCTCAAGGTCACGCAGGACGACGCGTTCCAGGCGAACGAGATCTTCCAGACGCTGATGGGGGACGAGGTCGAACCGCGGCGGCTGTTCATCGAGACCAACGCCAAGTTCGTGTCGAACCTCGACATCTGACCGTTCGTCCGCGGGCCGACGGCGGGCGCCCGTACGACTTCGCGGTACGACTTCGCGGTACTACTTCGATGAAGCGGGGCCGGGGCGCATCAGCGCCCCGGCCCCGTGCACCTTCGCGTCGGTCGATCCCCGCTAGGGGCGCTCGACCGTCACCGCGTACCCGGCCAGCACCGCCCGCACCGCGTCGTCCGCCCCGCTGACCTCGATCACCTGCGCGCCCACCCGCGATGCCTGCCGCACGTCCGGCACGGCGATGCGCAGCAGCGCACCGCTCGCGAGGTCGCCGAACACCGCGATGCGCAGCGTGTCCGCGGTGCGGCGGTGGAACACCTCCAGCCCCGGCGTCGCGACCTCGAGCGCCGCGGTCGGCATCCCTGCCGGCACCACCACGCGCAGCAGCGCGGCGCGGTCGTCGGCGTGGGGGGTGGTCCACCGCAGCGTGAGGTCGCCGGGGACCGGGCGCTCGGGGGCCGTGGACTCGGAGCAGGCCCCGACGACGACCGCCGCGACCAGCGCGGCCGCGAGCGCACGGCGGACGCGCGGGGTCATGGCCGCCTCCCGGCGCCGGCGGCCGTGTCGAGCGCCGCACGCTGCGCGGCGGTGAGGGTGGCGGACTGCCGGCGGCGCCACGCGCGCACGTCGCCGATGTCCACGCGGCCGTTCCGGTTGCCTTGCAGGTCCAGGTAGCGCCGCTGGTCCTCCCCGAGCGGCGCGCCGCCGAGCAGTTGCTCGATGACCGCGTCGGCGGCGAGCACCGGCTCCTGCACCGTCACCTGCACCGTGCGCAGCGCGGTGTCCACCCCGGCGACGGCGCGCACCGTGAGCGCGACGTTGCCCGCCGTCTCGGCGATCCCGTGCAGGCGCCCGACGGCCGCGTCGAACACCAGCCCGGCGGGCGGCGTGCCCTCCACGAGCGCCCAACTGACCGGTGCCGTCGGCCCGCCCGTGGTGCGCAGCGTGTCGGCGAAGGGCGCGCCCATCGTCGCCGTCGGCCGCTGCGCCGCCCCCGTCACCGCGAGTGCGGGATACGCGCGCAGCGAGTCGATGAGCATCGCGTGCGACCCCACGGCCGCGGCGTGCACGCGGATCGTGTCGACATGCCACCCCGGCGCCAGCCCCGCCGCGCTGCGGCGCCATCGCAGCGGCGCGGTGCCGGTGCCGGCCGGCGTGAGCAGCGTGATCCAGGCCGCGGACGCGGACGCGGTCCACGCGACCTGCGCCGCCTCGTCCCCGCTCGCGGTCACCTCGACGGCGTCCTCCAGCGTGGCGGTTCCGCCGGCACGCAGCTCGGCGCGCCGCGGCGGCGCGGCGATCGCCACCGTCGTCGGCACCGGGCCCGGCGTCACGAAGAGGCTGTCGATCAGCCTGGCGAGCACGACCGTGCCGTTCGCTTCCAGGAAGTCGAGCGTGTCCACGTGCCATCCCGGCGCGCGGTCGGTGATGTTGCGGATGAAGCGGAGCCAGCTCGGCCCCGTGCGCTGGTTGGGGATCGACCCGCCGTACTGGGGGAACGCGAGGAGAGCGCGCGCGTTCACGACCCGCCAGGTCCGGCTGGTGCTCCCGGGGCCCGTCGGCTGCACGAAGACGGAATCCTCGCTGAGCGAGGTGATGCCGCGTGCGGTGTCGTGCGTGACGGCGGTCGAGAGCGTGATCCCCACCGGCGCCGCGGTGACCACGAGCGTGTCCTCGATGGAGAGCTCGCGCGCCGGATCGCTCGCCAGGTAGAACCGGAGGGTCGACGGATAGGTCCCCGGTGCGAGGTCGCGCGGCGCGCGGCGGAATCGGGCCCAGCCGCTCCCCACCGGTCCCGGGAACTCGGGCACCACGTAGTACGCCCCGGGACCCTGCGCGACATACCACTGCGACGACGTCCCGTACCGGCCATCGAGCGTGACGCGGACCGAGTCGAGCACGGGCGCCGCACCCTGCCCCAGCGTGGTGCGCGCCGCCCCGCGCGCCACGACGCGCCAGCCGAAGGGCTCCAGCACCTCGAGCGAGTCGACCAGCGTGAGCGGGGCCAGCGCGGTGCCCGGTGCGCGCAGCTCGAGCTGCGCCACGTGCATCCCGGGCGCGAGCCCCGCCGACGCACGCAGGTACTGGAACGACCCGGGCCCGGTGCCCGCGCCCTGCACCATCGTGATCCACGGCGCGGCGGTCGTCACCGTCCACGCCACCGTGTCGGCTCCCGCACCGGAGACCGTCACCGAGTTGTGGAGGGGACGCGCGTCGCCGGCGATGATCGAATCGCGCACGACCGGCGCGTACACGCCGAGCGTGAGCACGGCGGGGGCCTGCACCACGAGCCGCACGCGCACCGACGTCCACGACCCCGCCCCCGCGTCCACGCGGACGTCCTGGTCGTAGATGCCCGGCGCGAGCCCCGTCGTGCGCAGCGTCCACCGGAGCAGGCCGCCGCCGGTCCCGGCGGCGGTGGTGAGCGAGAGGGGGCCGCTCAGGAACTTCCGTGCCGTCCAGCCGGTCCCGTCGGGCATCCCCGTGAGGGACACGAGCGCGCTGTCGACGATCGCGCTGTCCGTCCCGGCGGTCACGCCATAGAGGCGCTGCGGCGACGCGACCGTGACGGCGGGGTGCACCGCGACGTCGAGCCGCACGCGGAAGGCGTCGCCCGCGCGCTCGAGCACGCGCACGCGGATGCCGTTGACGCGATCGACGAACTCCTCGCCCACGGTGAGGAGCGCCCCCTGGTCGTTCACTTCGAAGTTCCCGTCGGGGTCCTGCACGTTCGACGGCGTCGCGCCCCCTCCGCCCACGCGGTGCACGATCACGCCCGCGCCGATGAGCGGCGCGTCGTACCCCCCGATGCCCCGCACCTCGAGCGTGTAGTACTGGGTCGGCCCGAACCGCGGCGTCGGGATGCGCGCGATGAGGTAGTGGCCGTTCTCGGCCGGCAGCGCGGTCTTCTCCAGCAGGATCTCGTGCGTGCCCGCCGTCGCGAGGAAGTCGCGCTCGGC
>CAZPJF010000409.1:0-3369 GCA_964586095.1 uncultured Gemmatimonas sp.
GCGAGGAGCCGATGGTGACGAGGTACATCTCGGTCTCGAGGCGCGTGCCGATCATGCCGATGGGGTCGCGCACGCCGACGTTCTTGTCGACGGTGTACTCCTGCGGGATCGCGTGGATGAGCTCGCGGTCCTGCGGGATGCTCTGCGCGCGCGCGACGGCGTTGGCGCGGTCGACGTCGGCCTTGGTGATCTCGTGCCCCGTCACCGACGCGATGCCGGTGGAGGTCATCGCCTGCACGTGCTCGCCGGCGATCCCCGCGTAGACGCTCTCGACCTGCGCGCCCGCCATCCGCTCGGCGTCCTGCATCGCCTTGGTGATGGAGCGCTGGGTCTCCTCGATGTCGGCGACGACGCCCTTGCGGAGCCCGGTGGTGCGGGCCTGGCCGACGCCGAGGATGTTGACGGTCGGATGCTTGGGCAGGTCGCCCACGACCTCCGCGATCACCGCGGTGGTCTTGGCGGAGCCGATGTCGAGGCCGGCGACGAGGCGATCGGAGGTCATCAGGTGGTGCAACGAGGGGCGGGCGAGCATGGCGAGAGCATGGCGGTCCGGGAACGCGGCGCGACCCGGGCGGCGATCGCGGTGCTGCTAGGGGAAGCGGGCGACGACCTGGTCGCGGAACCGGAGGTCCAGTTCCTCGACCGTGCGGCCGCGCCGGGCGAGATCGAGTTCGACGGGCAGGAGATCGGCGAGTCGCGCCACCGAGACGTCGGCACGCGCCAGCACCCGATGCTCCGGGAGGACGAGGATCACGTCGCCGCGGCTGCCGCGGCGCGCCTCGCTCACGCGGGCGAAGAGCGCCGGGACCTCCGCGCGCAGCTCCCCGAGCAGCCGGAGGAGCAGCGTGTCCCGCGACGCGAGCACCGGCAGGTCCACGTCGGTGCGCGTGGGGTCCACCGGCAGCGCCTCCCCCGACGCGTCGGTGACGACGAGCCCGCGGGCGGTGCTCACGAGCGCCACCGGCGGGTTCTCCGTCACGCGGACGACGAGGGTGCCGGGGAGCCGCCGCCCGATGCGCACGTCGCGCACCTGGGGATGCTCCCGCACTCGCGCCACGAGGGGCGACACGTCGTCCCAGATCGAGGCGGTGGTGTCGACCCTCAACCGCGAAACGATTTCGTCGGGGGCGGCGTAACGGGCCCCCTCGATCACCACGCGCCGCACGCGGAAGAAGTCCATCTCGCGCAGGATGGCGCGCCCCCACCACGGCGCGCTCAGCAGTGCGCCCGCGAGCGCGAGCTGCCCGACGCGGCGCAGGCGCTTCCGCCAGCGCGGCGCCTCGGGTCCGGGCTCGTGGTCGCCGATCGGGGTCATGTGCGGCGCGAGGGGACGGGGTGGCCCAGTCTGACGATCCTACGCCCCGAGGCGCTTCAGGAGTTCCGGCCCCGTGCGCGTGATGTCCCCCGCCCCGACCGTGAACACCACATCACCCTCGCGGACGAGCGCGCGGAGCGCCTCCGCCGCCCCGGTGCGCGGGCCGAGCCAGGCGGGCGTGCGCCCCGCCTTCACCATGGCGTCGGCGATGAGGCGGCTCGTCACGCCCGGCAGCGGCTGCTCGCGCGCCGGGTAGATGTCGCAGAGCGCCACCACGTCCGCGCGCGCGAGCGCCTGGCCGAACTCGGTCGCGAAGTCGCGCGTGCGGGTGAACAGGTGCGGCTGGAACGCGACCACGAGCCGGCGCCCGGGATACGCCTCGCGCGCCGCCGAGAGCGTGGCCTCGAGCTCGGTGGGATGGTGCGCGTAGTCGTCCACCACCTGCACGCCGCCCGCGGTGCCGATGCGCTGGAAGCGCCGCTCGGCGCCGACGAACGCCGCGAGCCCGGGCGCCATCTGCGGCACGGTGAGCGCCCACGGCCCGATGCCGCAGGCGAGCGCGGCGAGGGCGTTGCGCACGTTGTGCAGCCCCGGCACGCCCAGGGTCACCTCGCCCATCGGCTTGCCGTCGTAGACCACGGCGAAGGTGGTGCGCCCGTCGGCGTGGCGGATGTCGCGCGCGACGAGGCGCGCGTCGGGGCTCGTGATGCCGTAGCGGATCACCTCGGCGGTGGCGGGCGACGGGAGCGCGTTGGCGCCCGGGTCGTCGGCGCAGAGCACCACGTACCGCGCGCGCCCCACGTACTCGCTGAAGGTGTCGTGGATGTCCTGCAGGTCGCGGTAGATGTCGAGGTGGTCGGCCTCGACGTTGGTGACGACCGCGACGGCGGGCGTGAGCGCGAGGAACGAGCGGTCGTACTCGTCGGCCTCGACGACGAAGAGGTCGTGCCCGCCGCGCGAGAGGTTGCCGCCCCACGCGGTGACGCGCGCGCCGACCACGCCGGTGGGCGCCTTCCCCGCCGCCGCGAGCGCCTCGGTGGCCATCACGGTGGTGGTGCTCTTGCCGTGCGTGCCGGCCACGCCGATGAGGAACCCGCCGGCGGTCGCCTCCGCGAGCGCCTCGGCGCGGCGCACGACCTCGATGCCGAGGGTGCGCGCGCGCTGGATCTCGGGGTGGTCCCTGGGGATCGCGCTGCTCACGACGAGCGCGCGGTGGCCGTCGAGGTGGGCGGGGTCGTGGCCCTGCGCGACCGCGATGCCGAGCGCGACGAGGTCCGCGGCGCCGTCGGGGTTCTGGTCGCAGCCGGTGACCGCGGCGCCGCGCCGGTGGCAGAGCTCGGCGAGGGCGCTCATGCCGGCGCCGGCGATGCCCTGGAAGTGGATCGGACGGGAGTCGGACGGGTTGAGCAGGGGCATCGAGAAGGAATCTAGTTCGACGAGGAAGGGTGAAGGACGGAGGGTGAAGGTGTCGGGCACCCGGAGTCTCGTCGGCGGTGCGCGGACCGCTCAGGGCGGCGGGAGCAGGCGCGCCACATGTGCCGCGATCTCCGCGGCCGCCCGCGGGCGGCCGCGGGCGCGGGCCGCCGCACCCATGCGCGCGAGGGCGTCCGGTGCGCCGAGCAGCCCGCCGATCACCGCCTCGAGCCGCTCGGCGCCGAGGTCGCGCTCGGGGAGGTGCACCGCCGCCCCCGCCGCCTCGAGCACCTTCGCGTTCGCCGTCTGGTGGTCGTTCGCCGCCGTGGGGAGCGGCACGATCACCATCGGCACCCCCCACGCGCAGAGCTCGCTCGACCCCATCATGCCGCCGCGCACGAGCGCCAGGTCGGCTGCCGCGTACGCCTCGGCGATCGGCGCGAGGTAGCTCACCACGCGCACGTCGGGCCGGTCGAGGTGCTTGAACCCGTCGAAGTGCGCCTTCCCCGTCGCCCAGAGCAGGCAGAGCCCGCGCGGGAGCCCGCGCTCCACCCAGGCCGCGACCGCGCGGTTGAGCGCGCGCGCCCCCTGCGAGCCGCCGAACACGAGGAGCACCGTCGCGCTCGCGGGGAATCCCCACC
>CAZPJF010000410.1:0-3358 GCA_964586095.1 uncultured Gemmatimonas sp.
CTCGCAGACCGCGGGCGACTGCAAGCGCAACGAGTGCGACGGCGCGGGCGCCGTCGTCGCCGCGAGCTTCGACAGCGATCAGCCCGTCGATGGCAACCAGTGCACCGACGACGTCTGCACCGCGGGCACGCCCTCGAACCCGCCGTCCGGCGCGGGCGCGGCGTGCGACCAGAACGGCGGCTCGGTCTGCGACGGGTCGGGCTCCTGCGTCGGGTGCGTCACGCCGAGCGACTGCCCCGGGTCCGACACCGAGTGCGCGACGCGGACCTGCAACGCGGGCGCCTGCGGCATGAGCTTCACCGCCGCGGGCACGCCGGTCGCCTCGCAGACCGCGGGCGACTGCAAGCGCAACGAGTGCGACGGCGCGGGCGCCGTCATCGCCGCGAGCTTCGACGCCGACCAGCCCGACGACGGCAACCAGTGCACCGACGACCTCTGCGTCGCGGGCGTGCCCACGATCTCGCTCTCCAGCGCGGGCACGTTCTGCGACCAGAACGGCGGCGCCGTGTGCGACGGCACCGGCCTGTGCGTCGAGTGCATCTCCGGCGCGGACTGCGCGAGCGGCGTGTGCACCAGCAACGTGTGCCAGGCCGCGAGCTGCAGCGACCTCGTCCTGAACGGCATGGAGACCGACGTCGACTGCGGCGGCCCCGCGTGCGCGGGCTGCGCGCCGGGGCTCCTCTGCATGGCCAACGCCGATTGCCAGAGCGGCCTCTGCGCCACCGGCATCTGCCAGTTCCCGGAGGTCGTGGGCACGACGCCCGCGGACGGCGCCGCCGGCGTGGCCGCGAGCTCGACGATCGCGATCACGTTCACGACCGGCATGGACCCGGCCACGCTCACGGCGCAGACCTCGATCGGCGCATGCACCGGCTCGATCCAGGTGTCGAGCGACGACTTCGCCACCTGCATCGGCTTCGCGGCCGCCGCGCCGGTGATGTCGGGCGGCGACGCGATCGCCACGCTCACGCCGAGCCCGGCGCTCTCGTACGGCGCGACGTACAAGGTCCGCGTGACCACCGCCGCGCACGACGCGAGCGGCAACGCGATCGGCGCGCAGTACACCTCGCCCGCGGGCTTCACCACCGGCGCGCCGCCGCCCGGCTGCGACGGCTCGGTCGTGATCAGCCAGGTCTACGGCTCCGGCGGCCAGAGCGGCGCGTCGTGGCGCAACGACTTCATCGAGCTCCACAACCGCGGCACGAGCGCGGTGAGCGTCGACGGCTGGTCGGTGCAGTACGCGGGCGCGACAGGTTCGAGCTGGCAGGTGACGAGCCTGACCGGCAGCATCCCGCCCGGCGGCTACTACCTGGTGCAGGAGGGCTCGCTCGGCAGCTTCGGCGCGGTCCTGCCGGCCCCGGACGCCACGGGCGCCATCAACATGTCGGGCAGCACGGGCAAGGTGGCGCTCGTGAGCGGCACGGCCGCGCTCACCGGCACGTGCCCGCTCGGCGCCCCCGTCGTGGACTTCGTCGGCTACGGCGCGACCGCCAACTGCTTCGAGGGCTCCGGGTCGACCCCCGCGCCCTCGCTCACGAACATCGTGCAGCGCGGCGACGCGGGCTGCACGGACGCGGACGACAACGCCGCCGACTTCACCTCCGCCGTGGGCGCGCCGCGCAGCTCCGCCACCGCGCCCTACGTCTGCTCGTGCACCACGGGCCTCACGGCCAACGAATCGAACGCCGGCTACGAGCTCGACTACTGCAACCTGCAGTTCCCGCCGACGCTCGACGTGACGGCCGGCCAGGTGACGCCGCTCGTCTACGGCCGCGCCTTCGAGGCCGGCGTGACCGAGCCGGCCGGCGCGTCGCCGGGCGTGGTGGCCGAGGTCGGCTACGGCCCGACCACGATCAACCCCACCTCGCAGGCCGGCTGGACCTTCGTCCCGGCCTCCTTCAACGCCCAGTACGGCAACGACGACGAGTACCAGGCCACGCTCACCGCCCCCGCGGCGCCCGGCACCTACCGCTACACCTACCGCGTGAGCCTCGACGCCGGCGCCCACTGGACCTACTGCGATCTCGACGGCGCCGGCTCCAACGGCGGCCTGAGCTTCGACATCGGCCAGCTCGGCACGATGACGGTCAACCCGTAGTCCCTCGACCGTCCCCGCCCCGCCGCCGCTCCCGCCCCGCCGCCGCTCCCGCCCCGCCGCCGTTCCCGCCCCGCCGCCGTTCCCGCCCCTGCTCCCGCCCGCCGCGCCGCGGCGCCGGCCCTGCCCGCCGGCCCGCGGGGCGCACGGGCCCGCTTTTTGTTCGCAACGACGCGTACCGTTAGGGAGAATGCGCCCGCGATGACTGACAAACCGAACACCGAGCACACCGAGCTCCTTTCCTGGATCGACGAGATCGCCCGCCTCTGCAAGCCGGACGCGATCCACTGGTGCGATGGATCCCAGGAGGAGAACGACCGGCTGATCGCCCTCATGATCGAGCAGGGCACGCTGATCCGCCTGAACCCCGAGAAGCGGCCGAACAGCTACCTGTGCCGCTCCGATCCGCGCGACGTCGCGCGCGTCGAGAGCCGCACCTTCATCTGTAGCCGCAACAAGAACGACGCCGGCCCCACGAACAACTGGGTCGCCCCCGAGGAGATGAAGGCCAAGCTCGGGCGCCTCTTCGACGGCTGCATGCGCGGCCGCACCATGTACGTGGTCCCCTTCAGCATGGGCCCTCTCGGCTCGCGCATCGCGCACATCGGCGTGCAGATCACCGACTCGCCGTACGTCGTGGTGAGCATGCGGATCATGACCCGCATGGGGGAGGGCGCGCTCCGCGTGCTCGGCAAGGACGGCCGCTTCGTGCGCTGCATGCACTCGGTCGGTAGCCCGCTCGCGCCCGGCGAGAAGGACTCCTCCTGGCCCTGCAACCCCGAGAACACCCATATCACCCATTTCCCCGAGGAGCGCGCGATCTGGTCCTTCGGCAGCGGCTACGGCGGCAACGCGCTGCTCGGCAAGAAGTGCTTCGCGCTGCGCATCGCCTCGGTCATGGCGCGCGACGAGGGCTGGCTCGCCGAGCACATGCTGATCATGGGCGCCGAGTCCCCGGAGGGCGGGAAGACCTACGTCTGCGCCGCGTTCCCGAGCGCCTGCGGCAAGACCAACTTCGCGATGCTCGTCCCGCCCAGCGGCTTCGAGGGCTGGAAGGTCTGGACCGTGGGCGACGACATCGCGTGGATCAAGCCCGGTGACGACGGGCGCCTGCACGCGATCAACCCCGAGGCGGGCTTCTTCGGCGTGGCGCCCGGCACCAACACGAAGACGAACCCGAACGCGATGGCGACCATCGCGAAGAACACGATCTTCACGAACGTCGCGCTCACCGACGACGGCGACGTCTGGTGGGAGGGCATG
>CAZPJF010000411.1:0-3353 GCA_964586095.1 uncultured Gemmatimonas sp.
TCGAGGACGACCCGACGGTCGGGCAGTTCGTGAAGCGCGGGCTCGAGGAGCAGCGGTGGTCGGTCGACCTCGTGGCCGACGGCGAGGAGGGGGAGGCGCTGGCGCGGAGCCAGCCCTACGACCTCGTGGTGCTCGACCTGCGGCTCCCGGGGCGGTCGGGGCAGCAGGTGCTGCGCAACCTCCGGGCCCGGGGCTTCGAGAAGCCGGTGCTCGTGCTGACCGCGCAGGACGCGGTGGACGCGAAGGTGGAGACGCTGCGCGCCGGTGCCGACGACTACGTGACCAAGCCCTTCGCGTTCGAGGAGCTGCTGGCGCGCGTCGAGGCGCTGGCGCGGCGCCCGCGCGCGATCGTCTCGCCGCGGATCACGGTGGCCGACCTCGCGATCGACCTCGACGCCCGCGAGGTCACGCGCGCCGGCAAGCCGGTGGAGCTCACCCCCAAGGAGTTCCTCGTGCTCGAGTACCTGGCGCGCCACGCCGGGCGCGTGCTCTCGCGCACGCTCATCACCGAGTACGCCTGGGGGTACCACTTCGACCCGGGCACGAACATCGTCGATGTGGTGATCAACCACCTGCGCAAGAAGATCGACGCGCCGCACGAGCGGAAGCTGATCACGACGGTGCGCGGCGTCGGCTACGTGCTGAAGGGCTGAGCGCACCGTGCGGACGATCCGCAGCCGCCTCACGCTGGCCTACGCCATCGCGCTGGGCGCGACGCTGCTGGTCTTCGCCGCCGTCATGCTCTCGGCCACGCGCCGCGCGGCGCAGAACCTCCTCCAGGAGCGCGTCGAGAACGTCGTCGAGCTCGGCTCGCGCATCCTCGAGCAGGCGGGCACCGGGGTCTACGAGGGCGTGCTCGTGGCCGACGATACCACGCGGCTGCCGACCCTGTCGGCGAGCGTGGTGAGCCGCCTCGCGGCGCTCCCCGGCTACGTGCTGGTGGTGGATTCCGCCCGCGTGCTCTTCGCGAGCCCGCCCTCGCTCCAGCTGGGCGCGCGCGACCAGAACAAGTTCCTCGCCGCGGTGCGGCGCATCTTCACCCCGGACCAGCCGGCCGGGTTCGTCACGCTCGACTCGGTCCCGTCGCGGCTCTTCGTGCAGGTCGGCTTCGAGCGCCCGTCGCAGCGCGGCCCCGCCCTCCGGGTCGCGGCGGCGGCGTCCACCGAGTCGCTGGAGCTCTTCCGGCTCGACATCTTCGCGCCGATCCTCGTCGCGTTCCCGCTGATCTTCCTCCTGAGCGTCGTCGCGGCCTGGGGGCTCGCCGGGGCCAACCTCGAGCCGGTCGACCACCTCATCGCCGACCTCGAGGCGATCGAGGACGGCCGCTCGCTGCACCGCCGGCTCCCGGTGGAGAGCGACGAGAACGAGCTCGACCGGATCGCCGAGAAGATCAACGCGATGATCGCGCGGCTCGAGGGCTCGTTCGCCGCCCTCCGCCGCTTCACCGCCGACGCGAGCCATGAGCTGAAGACCCCGCTCACGGTGCTCCGCGCCGACATCGAGCGGGCGATGGGCTCGCCGGGGGTCGCCGCGGACCAGCTCCCGGCGCTCGAGGAGGCGCTGGCCGAGACGGCGCGGATGGCGGACCTCGTCGACTCGCTGCTCACGCTCGCGCGCGCCGACGAGGGCCGGTTCGACATCCATCGCGAGCCGATCGCGCTCGTCCCCATGGTCGAGGATGTCTTCGAGACCGCCACCATCCTCGGCGAGGAGGCGGGGATCCAGGTGAAGCTCCTGGCCATCGAGCCGCTCACCGTCCTCGGCGACCCGGTGCGGCTGCGGCAGCTCTTCCTCAACCTGATCACGAACGCGATCAAGTACACGCCGCGCGACGGCGCGGTCACGATCTCGCTCGAGCGGCGGGGCGAGCAGGCCGCGTTCGCGGTGCATGACACGGGGCAGGGGATCGCGGCGGCGGACCTGCCGTTCATCTTCGACCGCTTCTGGCGCGCCGACCGGGCGCGCTCGCGGGCCACGGAGCGCGGGGGGTTCGGGCTGGGGCTCGCGATCGCGCAGTGGATCGCGCACGCGCACGGCGGCGCCATCAACGTCGCGTCGCGCCCGAGGCACCTTCACGGTCACGCTCCCCGCGGAGCCGGCGCCCGCGCCCCCGCCCGAGCCGACGCCGGCGTCCTGAGCGAATTCACCGACTCTTCATCGAACCATGCGGGCAGCCGTCATCCGCGCCGTGTAGGATGACGCAGCGGACCGGGACGGACGGTGGGGCCCGCTGTGAACGAATGCTCACGGGCCGTTAAGCGAAACTTAATCTTCGCCCGATTACGGCCCGTGCCGGTCCCGGATAGGTTCCCCGCACGGTCGACGCCCTTGGGACTCCCGGGGCGCCGTCACGCGACTTTTCACTCTCGGAGACGGACGCGTGTTCAACAACCTGGTCGAGTCGAGGCCGCAGAAGCAGAAGTCGCTGGGGGGGACGATCTTCTCGTTCATTTTCCACGCTGCGGTGATCACGGGCTCGGTGTACGCCACCAAGCAGGTCAGCGAGGCCGTGGCGGAGGAAGTCGTCCAGAAGGTCGACTTCGTGGAGATCAAGAAGGACGAACCGCCCCCGCCGGACGAGCCGCCCCCGCCGCCGCCCGACGTCGTGGCCGCGCCGCCGGTGGCCAAGGGCTTCCAGGTGCTCACGGCGCCGATCAACATCCCGGACGTGATCCCGGAGATCGACCTCTCCAAGAAGCTCACCAACGAGGCGGACTTCTCGGGCAAGGGCGTGGCGGGCGGCATCGCCGCCGGCGTCGTCGGCGGCCAGGCCCAGACGATCAACACCGACCAGCCCTACTTCGACTTCCAGGTGGAGAAGCCGGTGGCCCCGGTGCCCGGCACGGGCTCCCCGCGCTACCCGGACATCCTCCGCTCGGCGAGCGTCGAGGGCGAGGTGCTCGCGCAGTTCGTCGTCGACACCACCGGCCGCGTCGAGGTGGCGACGTTCAAGGTGATCCGCAAGTCCCATGACCTGTTCGAGGCGGCGGTGCGCAGCGCGCTGCCCAACATGCGCTTCCTGCCCGCCGAGGTCGGCGGCCGCAAGGTGAAGCAGCTGGTGCAGCAGCCGTTCGTCTTCGCCCTCCAGAAGTAAGGCCAGAGCCCCTTCCACACCGTACCATCAGGAGATCCGCAGTATGAACATGGACATCGGCTACATCTTCGAGCACTCGCCGCCGTTCGCGAAGGGCATCTGGTTCGTGCTCGCCTTCATGTCGCTCTGGTCGCTCACGGTCGCCTTCGGCAAGTGGTGGAACCTCCGCAAGGCGCAGAAGGAGACCCTGAAGTTCGCGCCCGAGTTCTCGCAGTTCCTCGAGGAGGACAACCTCACCGAGGCGATCAACCTCGCGCAG
>CAZPJF010000412.1:0-3306 GCA_964586095.1 uncultured Gemmatimonas sp.
AGTGCACGGCCATGCGGGTCGCCGCCCGCCCCTCGACCTTGGCGTCGTAGTCCGCCGCACTGCACACGCCGCGTCCCCAGACGGCGCAGACGAGCGCATCGTCGCCGACCTGCGAGGCCGAGAAGCGGACCTCGCGGTCGGGGTCGCCGCCCCGCCATTCGAGCCGGGCGACGATGCGGACCGTGTCGTCCGGCGAGGGCGTCACGTCGATCGAGCCGCGGAACTCGCGGATGGTGACGGTCGCACCCGCGGGCACGCGGTCGTGCCAGACGAACGCGTTCTCGCGCACCTGCGCCGGGCCGCCGCCACCGCCGTCGCAGGCGAGGAGCGCGGTGGACAGCACGGCGAGCGGGAGGCGGGCGGATCGGGCCACGGGGTGCTCCGGGAGGGGACGCCCCAATGTACGACGCGGCGCGCGGCGGGGTTTCCCCCGTCACCCGCGCGTCACATCGCCTTGCGGAGCCGGATGCTCCCGTTCACGGTGCTCGCGCGGAGCGTCGGGCCACCCTCGCCGAGCGAGGCGCGGATCCGGCGCGGGTTGATGTTCCCGTCCAGCGTGAGCGGGAAGTCGCTCGAGATGCGGCCGTTCACCGTCGAGAGGTTCACCGACGCGTTCGTGTTCGCCGGGAGCTCGATGGTGATCGACCCGTTCACGGTGGAGTACTCGAGCCCGTCGCGGCCGTGGATCGTCCGCACGGTCACGTCGCCGTTCACGGTGCTCGCCTCCACGCGGCCCGCCGACGACCGCGCGTCGACGTCGCCGTTCACGGTGGACGCCCGGATGTCCGCGCTCGTGCCCTCGACGACCATCTCGCCGTTCACGGTGCTGGCCTCCACCTTGGCGCTCGTGGGGACGCGGAGCGTGAAGTGGACGGAGACGTCCCCGTCGCGGTCGCGCCAGCCGCGGTCGCGGTTCCCGTGGTAGCCGTCCTCGTCGCAGGTCGCGCGCTCGCCCCAGAGGGCGCAGACGATGATGTCGCCGGCGCTCGTGCGCCGCGCCTCGATCCGCACCTCGTCCGGGTCGCCGCGCCGCCAGCGCTTCTCGGCGGCGACCTCGACGGTGCTGCCGCTGCCGGCCTCGATGCGCACCGATCCGTTCACGTTGCGCAGGTAGACGGTGCGGCCGCTGCCGAGCTGCTCCTTCCAGTCCCACGTGGTCCGGTCCTGCGCACCGGCCGTGGCGGCGGCGACCGCGAGCAGCGTGGCGACGAGCGTCGTGCGATCCATGGGTCTCACTCCTGGTCGTTGCGCGCCGAGCCGACGCGCCTGATGGTGATGTTGCCGCTGAAGGTCTCGGCCATGATGCGGGCGCCGCCCCGGCCGATCGTGAACTGCATCCGCCGGGTGCGGCGTCCCACGCTCTGGTCGGGTTGCAGGGTGAGCGGGAAGTCGCTGGCGATGTTGCCGCTCCACGTCTCCAGCTCGAGGGTGGCGCTGCCGTCGCTCGGGATGGTGAACCGCACGCTCCCGGAGTGCGTGTTCACGCGGTAGTCGCCGTCGGCCGCGATGGAACCGTCGTAGATGAGGTCGCCCGAGACCGACTCGGTGCGGAGGCGGCGCAGCGCGCCGCGGCGGATGATCACGCTGCCGCTGACCGACTCCGCCTCGAGGTCGCCCTCGACGCCGTCGATGTCGATCGAGCCGCTCACGCTCGCCACGTCGATCCGCCCGGCGGCGCGGCGGAGGTCGATGTCGCCGGAGACGCTCTCCACCTCGACGATGCCCGCCGCGTCCTCGACGATCACGTCGCCGCTCACCGAGTGCGCCTCCACCTCGGTGGTCGTGCCGCGCACGCTCACGTCGCCGGACACCGCGTCCGCGCGCACGCGGGTGCCCACCGGGACCTGCAGCTCGTAGCGCGCCGCCCCCATCCGGCCGCCCACCGACCGCGCCTCGATGCTCACGCGGTCGCGGCCGATCGCGGTCTCGAGCCGCCCGCGCTCGATCGTCGCGAGGATCCGCATCGTGGTGCCCGGGACGCTCGTGACACGGATCTCGCCGCTCACGATCGCGAGCCGCACGACGCCGCCCCGCTCGAAGGTGAAGCTGGTGTCCACCCGCTGCCGCTCGACCTGGGCGTCGACGGCGCCGAGCGGGAGGAGGAGGGCGCCGAACGCGGCCAGCGCGGCGCGACGGAGGACGGGAATGGTGCGCATGGGGTCGATCCGGGTCAGGTCCCGCTCGGCATGGTCGCCGTGGAACGCAGGAGGGTGAGCTTGGTGGTGTAGGAGCGCGCGAGGCGCGAGGCGAGGAACTGGCTCGCCGGGTCGCGCGCGAGCGCGGCGCGGCTCTCGGCGATCGCCTGGTCGATGAGCGCGAGATTCCGCTCGAGCACCTCGATCGTCGCCGGGTCGAGCTGCCGCCGGCGGCGCTCGAGCAGGGTCTGGAGGCCGGAGATCTCGAGGTCCATCTGCTCGAACTGCGGTTCGTAGCCGGCTTCGCGCAGCACGGCCGCGCGATCGAGGCCCGACGGTTCCGCGGGCCCATCGACGGGCGCCTCGGCGACGCCCTCCGCCGCCGCGCGCGGCTCGCGCGCCTCGACCGCGGGGCGCTCGTCGCCGGGGCCCTGCGCGACCGGCCCCAGCTCGGGGTCGGTCGCGATCCGCCAGGTGACGGTCGCGGTGACGGTCATGAGCAGCGCGGCCGCGGCCGCATAGCGCAGGGCGACCCGCGCGGGCCAGCGGCGCTCGGCGCGGGCCATGGCACCCCCCGCCGGCCGTGACGCCGCGGCGGCCACCGGCGCCGAGGTCGACGCCCCGTCCGCCAGCTCGCCCGGGCGTGCCCCGAGCCGCGCCTCGATGCCGGCCCAGAGGTCGCGGCTGGGCGTGAGCGTGGGCAGCGTGCGGGCCTCCGCTGCGATCGCCTCGAGCTCGGCCCAGGTGGCCGCGCACTCGGCGCACTCGGCGCGGTGGGTCTCGTTCGTCAGGTCGTGGTCGGTCATCGGGTCAACATCCTCCGGAGCAGCATCCGTGCGCGGTGCAGCTGCGCCTTGCAGCCCCCTGCGGTCACGCCGAGCACCTCGGCGATCTCCTCGTGCGTGTAGCCTTCGATGTCGTGCAGGACGAAGACCTTCTTCGCCCCCGGCGGCAGCGCGGCGATGGCCTGCTCGAGATCGAGCGAGAGCCCCGGGACCGGGAGCGGACGCACGTCGCCGTAGGCGATGCTGTCCATGTCCTCGATCCCCTCGTCGTGCCGGGACCGCCGTCGCCCCTCGGCCTCGCGGTCGTTGAGCACCACGTTCACCGCGAGGCGGTGGAGCCAGGTGCTGAACTGCGCGTCGCCGCGGAACGTGCCGAGCTTCTCCCA
>CAZPJF010000413.1:0-3304 GCA_964586095.1 uncultured Gemmatimonas sp.
AGCCCCATGAAGTTGGTCGTCGCCCCGTGCGGCCCGTACGCCTCGTCGTGCCAGCCCGACAGATTGAGCACCGCGGCGCCGGTGCGGGCGTACTTGCCGCGGAGCTCGGCCCAGTCCCACCACGGGTCGGTCGGCTCGCGGCGCATCCACTCGTGGTACCAGGGCGCGATGTCCCTGAAGTCCTTGAGGTCGAGCAGCGGACGTTGTGCCATGATGCGGGGCCCCTCGCGCCGCCACGCCTCGCGGGCCTCCGCCTCCGTGCGCGGCCCGCGCACCTTGGCGCGCGCGCGCAGGTCGGGGGCGATGTTGTTCCAGGTCCACGCCGCCCAGCTCAGGTCCCATGCACCGCCCGAGTAGAAGAACTGCCGCGGGCTCGCGAAGGTCATCGCGGGGACCATCGCCACCAGGTGCGGCGGCGACTCGATCGCCGCGAGCCATTGCACCGCACCGGGATACGAGAGCCCGAAGAGCCCCACGCGACCCGACGACCAGGGCTGCGCCGCGGCCCACTCGATCGTGTCGTAGCCGTCGGGACCCTCCTGCCGGTAGGCCTCGAAGGTCCCTTCCGACCGGTAGCGGCCGCGGACGTCCTGCACGACGACGGCATAGCCACGCCGGAGGGCGGCCTGCACCGTGGTGTAGTCGTGCTCCACGTCCTGCTTCCCGTACGGCGTCCGGTACACGAGCACTGGGTGCGGTCCCGCGGTGCGCGGCCGCCAGACGTCCGCGCGCAGCACGACGCCGTCGCGCATGGGCACGGCCACGTCGCGCTCGACCGTCCACGGATCGGCGGAGGGGATCGTGGCCTGGATCTGGGCCGTCAACAGCAGCGTCGTGAGCAGCATCGTGGCGACGAGGCGAGGGAGCGGGTGGTGCGCGTGGCGGGTGCGGTCGCCTGGCCCGACCGCGGCCCGACCGCAGCCAGCCGAGGGCGAGCCGCGTGCGGCGCGCGCCGCGCGGGTGCAAGTTCCCCGCGCGAGAAGATCGCACACCGCGCCGCGTTCCGCCCCCTCCCGCCGATACCCCCCACCATGCGCCGCCGTTCGCTGTTGCCGCTCCTGCTCCCCATCACGGCCGCGCTCCTCGCGGCGGGGTCCGCCACTCGGGGGCGCACCTCGATCCCCCTGCCGGCGGGCGCGACCCTCCCGGCCCGCGGCGGGGAAGCCGGTGACTCCATCCGCGGGTTCAGCGCGTCCGCCGCCGCGGACCAGCGGGCGCTCGAGGCGGAGCTCGCCCGACGCCTCAGCCGCGACTCGGTGCGGACCTTCTTCCGGCACTTCACCGACGAGCCGCATCCCGCGGGCTCGGCGCGCAACAAGGCACTCGCCGACTTCATCGCCGAACGGTTCCGCGCGTACGGGCTCGACGAGGTCACGCTCCGGCGCTACGACGTGCTCCTCCCCCTGCCGCGCGAGGTGCGGGTCGAGATGATCGCCCCCACGCGCTACGTCGCCTCGCTGCGCGAGGACGCGTACCCGCAGGACCCGCACACCGCCAAGGACCCGGGGCCGACGTACCTCGGCATGTCCGCCAGCGGCGACGTCACCGGCGAGCTCGTCTACGCCTCGAGCGGGAACCCCGCCGACTACGACTGGCTCGAGGCGCAGGGGATCGACCTCGCGGGGAAGATCGCGATCGTGCGCTACTCGGTGCCGTACAGCTACCGGGGCTTCAAGGCGCTCACCGCGGAGCGGCGCGGGCTCAAGGCGCTGCTCATCTACTCCGACCCGGCGCAGGACGGGTTCACCAAGGGGAAGACCTTCCCGGACGGACCGTGGGGTCCCGAGAGCCACATCCAGCGTGGCGCGCTCTCGTACGACTTCCTGTTCGCCGGCGACCCGCTCACGCCGGGCCATGCCTCGGTGCCCGGGGCGCCGCGGATCAAGGAGTCCGAGAGCGTGCAGATCCCGCGCATCATCGCCGTGCCCATGAGCTACCGCGACGCCGAGCCGCTGCTGCGTGCCCTCGGCGGGCCCGAGGCGCCCGCGTCGTGGCAGGGCGCGCTGCCGTTCCGGTACCGCGTGGGCGGCGGACCGGCCACGGTGCGCGTGAAGGTCGACATGGACGGCGGCACGCGGCCCATCTGGAACGTGGAGGGACGCATCCGCGGCAGCGAGGAGCCCGACGAGTACGTGGTGCTCGGCAACCACCGCGATGCATGGGTGTACGGCGCCGTCGATCCCTCCAGCGGCTCCGCGACCCAGCTCGAGCTCGCCCGCGTGCTCGGTGGCCTCGCGCGCGAGGGGAAGCGTCCGCGGCGCTCGATCGTGTTCGCGAGCTGGGACGCCGAGGAATGGCACCTCACCGGGTCGACGGAGTGGGGCGAGGAGTTCGCGGACGACCTCAAGCGCAACGCGATCGCCTACCTCAACGTGGACGGCTCGACGAGCGGCAGCACCTTCGATGCCGGCGCGATCGCGTCCCTGAACGCCCTCGTCACGCAGGTGGTGCGGGACGTGAAGGACCCCGGCGCCGACGGGTCGGTGCTCGACGCGTGGGGGCGCTCGCTGGCCGGGGCGCAGCGCGAGGCGATGATCGGTGGCGGCGTCACGCGCGACACGGCCACGCGGCGGCCGATCGACTATCCCGGCAACGCGCTCGGCTCCGGCTCCGACTACACGGTGTTCCTCAACTTCCTCGGCCTGCCGATCGTGGAGATGAGCTTCAACGGCCCGTACGGCGTCTACCATTCGATGTACGACGACGCGTACTGGATGGAGCGGTTCGGCGACCCCGGCTATCGCTACATGACGGCGATGGGCGAGGTGTGGGGCCGGATGGCGCTGCGGCTCGCGAACGCCGAGCATCATCCGCATGACTTCGTGCTCTATGCGACGCGCGTGGGCGGGTTCCTCGACGCCCTCGCGGCGCAGCCGGAGGTGGCGGCGCGGCTCGACCTCTCGCGGGCGCGGGCCGCCCAGCAGGCGTGGATGCGGTCGGCGGCCTACCTGGAGCGCGTGCTGGCCGCGCAGCTCGCGGTGCCCGCGGCCGCGCGGCGGCGCGCGGTGCTCGGCCGGATCAACGAGGTCATGCGGCGCGTGGAACAGGCGCTGCTGATCCCGGAGGGGATCCCGGGGCGCCCCTGGTTCAAGCACGCGCTGTACGCGCCGCGGTACACGTACGCCGCCATGACGCTGCCGGGGGTGCAGGAGGCGGTCGACGAGGCGGACTGGGCGCGCGCCCGGGCGCAGCTGGTGGTGCTGGCCGAGCGGATCGAGGCGGCCGCGAGCATGACGCGCGCGGCCGCCGACGGGGCGCGGCCCTAGCTCACAGCCGGCACGGCGCCCCCGGCCCCGGCACCGGC
>CAZPJF010000414.1:0-3299 GCA_964586095.1 uncultured Gemmatimonas sp.
CCATCGTGTGGTGCCCGATGCCGCAGAACTCGTTGCAGATGATGCGGAAGTCGCCCGAGGCGGTGGGCGTCACGCGCAGGCCGTAGTCGTAGCCCGGCGAGACCGCGAAGTTCACGTTCAGCGGATACAGGCTGAAGCCGTGGTTCACGTCGAGCGCCGAGAGGTGCAGCATGTACTCCTTGCCCTGCTCGAGCTGCAGGATCGGGTACCATTGGAACGACAGCGCGGTGAGGTAGATGTCGCTGCCCGGCGGCGGCGCGACGATCGGGATCCCCTGGTCCTCGCCGACCTTGTACTGCGCGGCGAACGCGACCGTCCGCGCGTAGAACGCCTGCGGGTCGACCGTGCGCCGCACGCCGGACGGGTTCTGCCCGCCCTTCCAGTGCCAGAGCGGCATCATCGCGAACAGCACCATGCACCAGCCGAACGCGATGGCGACCCAGATCTTCTCCGCCTTGTGCGCCGGCTTCCACCACACCCCCGGGACGGGGTCGAGCCCCGTATGGACCTTGGTCAGCATGGCATCCTCACGGGAGCGTGGCTTGCGGCATCGTGAGGATCTCCCACATGCCCCAGCCGGTGTAGACGACGAACATCACGACGATGCCGGCGATCAGGAGCAGCCAGACGTTGTCGTACATCCGCTGCATCAGCGGGATGGGCTCGTGGGGCCCGCGGGCGTCAGTGGGGTCCATCGCGCGGATACTCCTCGATCGGGGTGGGGGGGCGACGCGAAGCGGCGCTCGCGTTGCAAATATCATGTCGAGATGATAGATACCGCGCAAGATGAGCACCGCCGTCCCCCAGTCCGCTCCGCCGCTCGTGCGGCGCGCCGAAGCCGCGACGCGCGCCGCGGTCCGCGCGCTCGATGCGCTCGTGCATCGTCTCTACGGCTGGCGCGCCAACCCGCTCCACCAGAGCGGCGCGCTCGCGGCCTGGCTGCTCGTGGTGCTCACGGTCACGGGGCTCTACCTGCTGCTGGTCTACCGCATCGGCGCCCCCGCCGCCTCGGTCGCGCGCATCGCGGCCGATCCCTGGCTCGGCGCCTGGATGCGCTCGCTCCATCGCTACGCCACCGACCTCTTCGTCATCGCCAGCGTCCTCCACGCGCTGCGGCTCTTGGGGCAGGCCCGGGCGTGGGGACCGCGCACGCGGGCCTGGGTGAGCGGCCTCTTCCTGCTCGGCATCGGACTGGCCTGCACCTGGACCGGCTTCGTGATGGCGTGGGACAGCTTCGGCCTGCGGCTCGCCGTGGCGGGCGCGCGCCTCTTCGACGTGCTGCCCGTGCTCTCCGAGCCCGTCGGGCGCATCTTCGCGGGTGATCGCCCGGTGCCCGGGGCCTTCTTCTTCCTCAACCTGTTCGTCCACATCGCGCTGCCGCTCGCGATGGGGGTCGGTCTCTGGCTGCACGTCGCCAAGGTCGCGCGCCCCTCGCTCGCGCCGCCCCGCGGCCTGCGCTGGCGCGTGACCATCGTGCTGCTTCTCCTCGCGATCCTGCGCCCGGCGCCGCTTGGCCCTGCCGCCGACGCGCTCGCGCTGCCCGCGATGACGCCGGTGGACCTCGTCACGACCTGGTGGCTCCCGCTGGCCGAACGGACGTCGCCGTGGGTGGTGTGGGGCGTGGTGGCGGTCGGCGCGCTGGTGGCGCTGGCGGTGCCGGCCCTCGGGCGACGCGAGCGGGTGGGCGCCTGGACGCCGAGCGTCGTCGATCCGCGGCTCTGCACCGGCTGCGACCAGTGCACGCAGGATTGTCCGTGGGAGGCGATCGAGATGGTCGCGCGCGACGACGGCCGGCCGACGCGCGTCGCGCGCGTCGATCCCGCCCTCTGCGTCAGCTGCGGCATCTGCGCCGGCTCGTGCGCGCCGATGGGCGTGGGACCCGCGGGCCGCACCGGGCGCGACCAGTTGGCCGCGCTGCGCGTCGGGCTCCTCCCGGAGCTGTTGCGCGCACGCCAGGACGACCGTCCCGTGGTGGTCCGCTGCGGACAGACGTCCGCCGCGCTGCGGTCGCGGCTCGCAGCGGAGGGGGCGCGCCTCCACGAGGTGCCGTGCGTCGGCAACCTGCATACGTCCGTCGTCGAGCTCCTCATCCGTCAGGGCGCACCGGGCGTGCTCATCGCCGCCTGCCCGCCACGCGACTGCGTCGGCCGCGAGGGACCCAAGTGGCTGGAGCAGCGGCTCCATCACGGGCGGGAGGCCGAGCTGCAGCCGCGCGTGGATCGCGCTCGCGTGCGTATGGTCACGGCGGCCATCGGCCTCGAGGACGGGACGCTGGCCGAGCTCGAGGAGTTCCGCCGCGCCCTCGCGGCGCTCGGCGCGCCGGCTGCCGAGTCCGACATCGACCTGCGCGAGCTCTGCGAGCCGGCGAGCGAGGAGGTCCGCGCATGAGCGGCGGGCGGCGCTGGGTCGCCGTGCCGGTCACGATCGCCGCCGCCGCCTCGCTCGCGGCGACCTCGGGCGCGCGGATCCGATGGTACCCGGAGGAGGCGGTCGAGCTTCGGCTCTCGTGGAGCGCGCGGCCGGAGCGGCTCGAGGTCTGTCGCGAGCGCTCCGACGAGGAGCTCGCCGAGCGGCCCGCGCACATGCGCCAGCGGATCGAGTGCGAGGGGCGCTCGATGACCTACACGCTGACGGTGCTGGTGGACGAGGATACGCTCGAGCGCTCGGTGGTGCAGGGATCGGGGCTGCGGCAGGATCGTCCCCTGCACCTGCTGCGGCGCCATCCAGTGGGGGAGGGGGAGCACCGGCTGCGGGTGCTTCTGGAGCGGCGTGACGAGCGCACGGAGGAGGAGGCGCGCGAGCGGCGCGAGCACGGCGAGCGGGTCATCGAGGCGCTCCCGCCCCGGGCTGAGCTGGACACCGTGGTTAGCTTCCAGCGCGGCGCGGCGGTGCTGGTCACGTACCGGGACGGCGCCCTCGTCGTGCAGGCCGCGCCGCCGCGCTGAGTGGCGCGCGGCACCTGCGTCCCCCGTCACGTCACACGAACCGAGTCGGATGCTGAACCAGTCGGCCGAGTACGCCCTTCGCGCCGCGGCGCGACTCTCCGCGCTCCCGCCGGAGGGGTCGATGCACGCGCGCGAACTCGCGGACGCGCTCGACGTTCCCGCGAACTACCTGTCCAAGGTGCTGCACCAACTCGCCGTGGCCGGGATCCTCGAGTCGCAGCGCGGGCGCAGCGGCGGCTTCCGGCTGGCGCGCCCGGCCGCCAATATCACGCTCGAGGCGGTCGTCGCGCCATTCGAGGACGTAGGGCGCTACCGCCAGTGCCTGCTGGGCAAATCGGTCTGCAGCGACAGCCG
>CAZPJF010000415.1:0-3293 GCA_964586095.1 uncultured Gemmatimonas sp.
CCCGCGCCTGCCGATCCCGGGCGCCGATCGCGTGGTCTCGCTGCACCTGTGGGACGCCGGCGCCGTCGCACCCGAGCCGCGCCTCCTGTACCACTTCGCCACCTGGCGCCGGGAGGCGCGCACCCTCGAGGAGCTCGGCGCGGCCGTCGCATTCCAGCGCAACCTGTCCCTCGGGGCCGGGAACGTCGAGCCGGTCGTCGGCGCCGAGGTCACGGCGAGCGCGTTCCGGCTGATGGGGACGCCGCCCCTGCTCGGGCGCACGCTCCTCGAGTCGGACGAGTCGCCGGCGGCGCCAGCCGTGGTGGTCATCGGCCATGCGCTCTGGACGTCGCGCTTCCAGTCGGCGCCCGACGTCATCGGGCGCACCGTGCGGCTCGGCAGCGTGGCCGCGACGGTCGTCGGCGTCATGCCGCCGGGGTTCGCGTTCCCGCGGAACCACCGGATCTGGGCACCCCTGCGCACCGACGGCGGTGCGCTCGCTGCGCGCGCGGGGCCGGCCGCCGCGGTCTTCGGCCGGCTCGTGGAGGGCGCGACGCTGCAGGCCGCGAACAGCGAGCTCGCGGTGCTCGCCGCGCGCGCGGATGCCGCAGAGGGGCGGGCCGAGGCGACCCTGCGGCCCCGCGTGGCGCCGTACGCCAAGCCGCTCGCCGAAGGCGGGGAGCGGCTGGTCATCCGCAACGTGATGTACGCGGTGAACGCGGTCTTCCTGATGTTGCTGGCCGTCATGTGCGCGAACGTCGCGACGCTCGTGTTCGCGAGGACGGCGACGCGCGGCTACGAGCTCACGGTGCGCAGTGCGCTCGGCGCGAGCCGCCGGCGCATCGTCGGGCAGCTCTTCGCAGAGGCACTGGTGCTCTCGGCGCTCGCGGCCCTCGTCGGGCTCGCGCTGGCGCGGATCGCCCTCCGCTTCGGCGTCGCCAGGTTCGCCGCGAGCGGTGCACTCCCGTTCTGGATCGACGACAGCCTCTCGTGGCGGACGTTCGCCTACGTGGCCGTGCTCACGGTGGTGGGTGCGGCCATCGTCGGGATCCTCCCGGCGCTCCGCGCCACGCGGATCGACGTGGGCGAGGCGCTCCGCCGGTCGGGCGCCGGCCGCGGGGCGCTCCGGTTCGGCGGGTTCTGGACGTTCATCATCGTCGCCCAGGTCGCGGTGACGGTGCTCTTCCTCCCGCTCGCCGCGGGCGGCGTGTTCGAGGCGAATCGCTTCAGCCAGCGCGCGGAGGGCATCGGCGCGGATCGCTTCCTCGCCGCGGGCGTGGACCTCGACCGCGAGGACCACGCGCTCGATTCGGCGACCCATGCCGCGCAGGCGCGACGCGCGTTCGACGAGCTCGCGCGACGGCTCGCGGACGAGCCCGGCGTGGAAGCCGTCGCGTTCGCGGACCGGCTGCCCGTCGAGGACCAGTTCAAGTACCGCATCGAGGTCGACACCGCCGGCGCGCCCTCCGCCGGCCTGCGGACCAGCACGCTCGTGCACCTCGCCGGCGACTTCTTCGGGGCTTTCGGGACGCAGGTGATCGCGGGACGGGCGTTCGAGCCGCTCGACTTCGAGACGGGCAGGGTCATGCTCGTGAACCAGTCGTTCGCTCGACACGTCCTCGGGGGCCGCAGTCCGATCGGGCAGCGGGTGCGCATCGGCCAAGGGGAGGTGTCGACCGTCGGTGGGGACGCGTGGTACGAGGTCATCGGGATGGTGCGCGACTTCGGGTGGCAGCTCCCGCGGCCGGAGGAGCAGTCGGCCATGTACCTGCCGAGCCGCCCGGTGGTCGGCCAGGCCGCGCAGATCGTGGTCCGCAGCGGAGACCCGTCGGCCCTCGCCTCGCGGATCCGCGCGCTGGCCGCCGACGTCGACCCGGCGATCAGGCTGTCCGACATCAAGGGGCTCGGGGATGCCGGCGGCGGCGAGGCCACCGCCAACTGGACGCTGACCGCCGTGGCCTGGCTCGTCGCCTTCCTCGTGATGCTGCTCTCGGCGATGGGCATCCACGCGCTCATGTCGTTCACCGTGGCGCGCCGGACGCGCGAGATCGGCATCCGGGTGGCGCTGGGCGCGGGGCCGCGTCGGATCGTGTTCGGTGTGTTCGCGCGCGCGCTCCTGCAGGTCGGCCTCGGGCTCGCCGTCGGCACCGCGCTCGCGGCGGCGGTCGGCGTGGACTCCCCGCGCCAGGCGTGGATCCTGCTCGGCGCGAACCTCGTCATGCTCGTGGTCGGGCTCACGGCCTGCGCGTTGCCGGTGCGGCGCGCGCTGCGGGTCGACCCCACCGAGGCGCTGCGCTCCGAGGGCTGAGTCCCGTCGTCCGGCGCCGCGAGCGGAGGCTCGGCGCCGTGCGCCGCGTCTCACCCCGCCGCGCGGATCTCCACGAGGTTGTCGTAGAAGACCGGCCCCGCGCCCATGTCGGTGAGGCGCTGGCTCGTCGTGGCGTTCACGTTGCGGCCGTCGGGCGAGAGCTTGGCCCACCACACGCCCGGCGCCCACGCGACGCCCTCACGGATCCCGTCGCGCACGCGCGCCCGCGCCCGGAAATGGCCGCGCTCGTTCTCGACCACCACCATCTGCCCCTCGGTGATGCCGCGACGTTCCGCGTCGTGCGGGTGCAGCGCCACCTCGGGCTCGCGCGCCGCCCGCTGGAGGTGCCCGATGTTCACGAAGGTCGAGTTCATGAACTGGTGCGCCGGCGACGAGATGAGCGCGATCGGGAAGCGCGCCGCGAGCTCCGGCACGTTCTCGGGGAACTCGTGCGGCGGCGTGAAGTTCGGCAGCGGGTCGAGCCCCATCTCCTTCATCCGCTCGGAGTAGAGCTCGCACTTGCCGCTCGGCGTGCGGAAGCCGCCCTCGGCGAACGGCGCGTACGGCGACGGGAGGGCGAGGCGGACCCAGCCGCGCTCCTGCAGCGCCTCCCAGGTGATCGTCGCCATGCGCGGGTCGTCGGTCGCGAGCGACTGGCGGAGCAGCGTCGCGTCGTCCTCGCGCAGGCAGGCGTGGTCGAGGCCCATCCGCGCCGCGAGCCGGCGGAAGATCTCGCTGTTCGGCAGGGCCTGGCCGCAGGGCGCGATCGCCGGCGTGTTGAGCGTGGCGTACAGGTGCCCGTACGACCAGTGCAGGTCGAGGTGCTCGAGCTGCGTCGTCGCGGGGAGCACCCAGTCGGCGTAGTCGGCGGTGTCGGTGCGGAAGTGCTCCAGCACGACGGTGAACAGGTCCTCGCGCTTGAGGCCGTCGATCACGGCGAGGTGGTCGGGGGCGATCGCCGCGGGGTTGGAGTTGTAGACGATCATCGCGCGCACCGGCGGCCCGC
>CAZPJF010000416.1:0-3282 GCA_964586095.1 uncultured Gemmatimonas sp.
GCCCGTGCGCCCGCCCGCGTGCCCGCCGCGCGCACCCCGCGCCGGCGCGGGCCGCACGGGCGCTCGCCTGGTGCGCCATGCTCATGTCCGCATCATCCGGGCTCGCCTCGGCGCAGGGGCTGCTCAAGCCCGGCGAGGCCGACTCGCCGGAGCGGCGCCGGATCCTCGCCGTGGTCGACTCGGCGATGACGTTCATCCAGAGCGGCGAGTCGGCGCGGCTGAGCGACCTCATGGCGCCGGAGGCGCAGGTGTACGCCGCGAGCACGCGGAGCGGCGCGCCGGGGTACCGCATGCGGACGGCCGAGAGCCAGCGCGCGCAGGGCTCGCGGCCGCCGATCATCGAGCGCGGCTTCGACGGCGACCTGCGCGTCGCCGGCACCATCGCGGTCGTGTGGCTGCCGTACGACCTCTACGCCGACGGGCGTTGGTCGCACTGCGGCGTCGACGTGTTCACGCTCGTGCGGGTGGGCGACGCGTGGCGCATCGCGAACCTCACGTACAGCATCGAGCAGCCGCCCGCGTGCCGCGTGCACCCGTCGGGGCCGGCGCCGGGGACGACGGGGACCCCCGCGCCGGAGTGAGGCCGCGCCCGGTGGCCGCCGCGCGTCGCCTCGGGGTCGTCCCGGCGCGCACGGCGGCGCGCGTGCGTCCTCAGGTCCAGAGTACCGTCCGGTCCACGGCGGAGAGCGACGTGCGCCCGGTGAGCGCCATCGCCATCTCCAGTTCCGTGCGGAGGAGCTGCACCACGCGCGCCACGCCGGCGGCGCCGTCCACCGCCAGCCCGTGGAGCACCGGCCGCCCGATCGCCACCGCCGATGCGCCGAGCGCGAGCGCCTTGAGCACGTCGGTGCCGCGCCGGATCCCGCCGTCGAGCACGAGGGGGACGCGCCCCGCCACGGCCTCGGCCACGCGCGGCAGCGCCGAGATCGTCGCGGGCACGGTGTCGAGGTTGCGCGCGCCGTGGTTCGACACGATGAGGCCCGCCACCCCCGCGTCCACCGCGCGGCGCGCGTCCTCCGCGTCCATCACGCCCTTGAGCAGCACGGGCACCGTGGCGATGCCGCGCAGCCACTCGACGTCCCGCCAGGTGAGCCGCGGCTCGAGCACCGTGCTGTAGATCGCGCCCTCGGGCGGGCGATGCGTCGCGCTCGACGCGTCGCCGGGGAGGTCGGCGAGGTTCGCGCGCGTCATGCCGTCGGGGAGGCGGAACGCGATGCGCGTCTCGCGGTTGCGCGCGCCGAGCACGGGCGTGTCGAACGTGAGGCAGAGCGCGCGGCAGCCGGCCGCCTCGGCGCGCGCCACGAGGGCACGCGTGAAGCCGCGGTCGGGCTGCACGTAGAGCTGGAACCAGAGCGGGGCGCCGCCCGCCGCGCGCCCCACGTCGCCGATCGCGACCGTCGCGAAGGAGCTCACGATCATCGCCGCGCCGGCGGCCGCCGCGCCGCGCACGGTCGCGAGCTCGCCCTCGGGATGCACGAGCTTGTGGTAGGCCGTCGGCGCGAGGAGGATCGGATGCGGGAGGTCGACGCCGAGGAGCCGCAGGCGCGTGTCGATCCGCGAGACGTCGACCAGCACGCGCGAGCGGAGGCGCAGGTCCGCGTACGCGTCGCGGTTCCAGCCGAGCGTGTGCTCGTCCTCCGCGCCACCGGCCACGTACTCGCGGGCCAGCACGCTCATGCGCTCGCGCGCGGCGCGCTCGAAGTCATCGAGGCTCGCGAGGGGCGGCGCGGCCTGCAGGTCCGCGAGCGGTGCGCCGCCCGGTGCGCCGCCCGGTGCGCCGCCCGGTGCGCCGAGTGGTGCGCCGAGTGGTGCGCCGAGTGGTGCGTCGGGGTCGGCGGACCGTGCGGGTGGGGCGGTGGCGGCCTCCGCGATCGGGTTCGCCGTGAGCGCGATCGCCGCGGACGCCGCGACCGACTGCACCGCCTGGCGGCGCGAGATGGGGGCAGGGTCCTGGCGGCTCATCGCGGTGCCACCCGATCCACGTACGAATCGCCGGTGTACATGCGCACCACCTGGCCGTCACGCTCCTCGAACCGCACCACCTCGCCGACCACGCCGCCGCCGGTGCGCGCCTGGAAGCGGAAGCGTCCGCCCCCGAGCGGCTCGAGCGCGGAGGGGCCGTCGAGCGTCGCGGCGGCGGGCGAGATGACCACGAGCCGCTCGTTCATGAGGACCACCTGCGTGTCGCCGCCGCGGCCACGGTAGAGCCCGGCGAACCGCGCCCACGCGGGATCCCACGCGACGACGGTCGGCCGCACCGCGGTCGCGCGCGCCACCGCCGCGCCCACGCTCGCCATGAGCTGCCGCGCGATCGCGCCCGCGTCGCCGTCCTGCGCGTTGGTGAGCACGATCACGCCGACCTTGTCGTCGAGCTGGATGAGCGTCTGCGTGATGAAGCCGGGGTACGAGCCGCCGTGGCCGACGAAGCTGCGGTCGTTCACGCGGCTCACCGCGAAGCCGATCGCATTGCCGCTCGCCCAGGTCTCCTCCACCGAGCGCACGCGGTGCATCTCACGGAGCGAACCGGTCGAGAGGATGCGGTCCCCGCCGCGTGCGCCCCGGCGGAACTGCGCCGAGACGAATCGGGCCATGTCCTCCACGGTCGATGTGATGCCCGTCGCGGCCGCCATGCCGTGCGAGTCGACGAACGGCAGCCGCGCGCGCGACCCGTCGGGCATGCGCCGGCCATAGCCGGTCGCGAGGCCCGGATCGTCCACGTCCACGCTCGACGCGGTCATCCCGAGCGGCGTGAAGATGTTCCGCTGCACGTACTCGGCCCAGCTCAGCCCGCTCCGCGCCTCGACGACCATGCCGGCGACCGTGTAGGCGAGGTTCGAGTACTTCCACCGGACCTGCGGTGCGAAGGCCGCCCGGCGGTCGCGCATCAGCGCGCGCACCTCGTCCCCGGTCGGGAAGTCGAGGCTCGTCCAATGGTCGCCCGCCTCGCGCTGGAGGCCGGAGCTGTGCGTGAGCAGCTGCTCGATGGTGATCGGGCCGTCATCGTCGCCGGCCGGCTGCGGGGCGAACCAGGGGAGGTGCGTCCGCACGGGGTCGTCGAGGCGCAGCTTCCCCTCCTCGCGGAGCTGCATCACGGCCGTCGCGGTGAAGAGCTTGCTGTGCGACGCCATCCGGACTCGCACCTGCGGCGTCATCGCCCGCCGCGACTCGACGTCGGCGTGGCCGAAGCCCTGCGCCCAGACGAGTGCGTCGCCGGCCACGACGCCGACCACCACGCCGGGCAGCGGCCGCTCGCGCAGCTGTCCTTCGATCCATGCGGTGAAG
>CAZPJF010000417.1:0-3278 GCA_964586095.1 uncultured Gemmatimonas sp.
TCTTCTCCAGCAGGATCTCGTGCGTGCCCGCCGTCGCGAGGAAGTCGCGCTCGGCGGGGATGAAGCCGAGCTGGCGCTTGCCGTACGCGTTGACGTGCGTGCCGACCACCTTGTCCGTCCCGGGGACCGGGGCCCAGTCGCCCACGCTCATCACGTCCCAGCGCGAGTCGTACACCATCCCGTACGCCCCGCTCGAGTGCGACAGGCCCAGCGAGTGCCCGATCTCGTGCGCGATCGTGCCGAGGTTCCGGAAGACGCTGCTCGAGAGCCACGTCATCGCATAGGCGCGCGCCCCGCCATCGAGGGCGAGCGAGCCCGTGCCGCCGTAGCTGCAGCAGTCGATGTTGGTGTTGAAGACGAAGTTGACGCCGTCGAACTGCGCGAAGTCGACGTCGGCGTCGGCCGCGGCGGCGCAGTCGCGCGCGAGGGCGGTGAGGTTGCCGAAGTCGCCCGGCACGTACACCGAGCGCGGCTGGGGCATCTGGTACCAGCCCCGCACGACGCTCCCCGCGAGCGAGAGGCGGTTGTCGGAGGCCTCGGCCCAGTAGTGGCCCGCACCCGGATACGCCGGCCCGAAGTTCGCCTCGGCGTCGGCGACGGTGCCCGGGTTGACGTCGGGGAAGTCGGGGAAGCGGCAGAGCAGCGTGACGTAGCGCATCACGCGGGGCGTGCCGGTGAAGAGCGACGCGAGTCGCGCGTCGGTGCGGGCCTCGACGCCGCGGACGGCGGTCGCCCGGCCTCCGCTCACGGCGAGGCGGACGCGGCGGAGGCGCAGTGCGTCGAACCCCCCGAACGGCGCGACCTGCACCTCGGTGAGCTCGACGGGCGTGGCGACCCCCTTGTCGTCGGTGACCGTGAAGAGCCGGCGCGCGCCGTCCCGGGCGCCGATGGGATCGCGCCACACGGTGTGCAGCGTGCCGACGACCTCCATCTCCTGCGCTCGGAGCGCGACCGGAAGCGAGAGGAGCGAGACGGCCAGCGCCGCCACCGGAACGGCAACGGCCAGCATCGAGCCGGGGCCGCGCGCCGGCCTCGGGCGATCAGGGTGGAGCGGTCGGGGCATGGCGTCGGACTGGAAGAGCGAGCCGGGAATCTGTGCCTCCCCTACGGCCGCCGCTGGCGGCCGTTGCAGCTCAGCCGCGGATGCTCTGCGCGCCCGCCTTGAGCTGCTGCGCGAACCAGAAATGGGCAGCGGCCATCAGGCCGAACACCATGAAACTCGCCGCCGCGAGGCAGAGGTGGAGCGTCGCGTCGATGCCGCCCGTGGGCACGGGACGCGTGACGTAGACCAGCCCGAGCCAGGCGGCGATCGACCCGCCGGTGACTCCCAACGCCCCCTGGGCGCCCAGCTTCTCGAGGTTCATGGGGTCTTAACTTGCACTCGCGACCCGCAGTTCCTCCACCCCCTCCCGCGTGATCCGGTGCGAGACCAGGGGGCGCCGCGGTGGCGGCCCCTCGCCGAGCACGATCGCGCGCGCCAGCGCCGCCCGCGCCGCCGCCTCCCCCGACGCGTCGGCCGCGAGGATCGTCGCCAGCGGGTCGCCCCTCGACACCGCCTGGCCCGGGCGCGCGTGGACCAGGAAGCCCACCGCGGGGTCGACGGTGTCCTCGACCTTCGTGCGCCCGCCCCCGAGCGCGGTGATCGCCCGGCCGATGATCCGCGGCTCCACGCGCTGCACCACCCCCGCGCGTTCCGCCGTGACCACCGTGCGCACCGGCGCCTGCGCGAGGTGCCGCGCGGGGGCGTCGCAGACCGCGGGGTCGCCGCCCTGCGCCCCGACGATGGCGCGGAACTTGTCGAGCGCCGCGCCGCTGGCGAGCGCCTGCTCGGCCCGTGCGCGCGCCGCCTCGCGTCCCGGCACCGTCCCGGCCAGCACCAGCATCTCCGCCGCGAGGGCGAGCGTCACCTCGCGCAGGTCGTCCGGTCCGCCCCCCTTGAGCACGTCGATCGACTCGATCACCTCCACCGCGTTGCCGCACGCCGCGCCGAGCGGGGCGTCCATGTCGGTGAGGAGCGCGACGGTCGGGCACCCGTGGCGCTCGCCGATCGCGATCATCGTCCGCGCGAGCCGGAGCGAGTCCTCGAGCTCCGTCATGAACGCGCCGGTGCCGGTCTTCACGTCCAGCACGAGCCCGGTGAGCCCCTCCGCCAGCTTCTTGCTCATGATGCTCGCGGCGATCAGCGGGATCGCCTCGACGGTCGCCGTGGCGTCCCGGAGCGCGTAGAAGCGCCGGTCGGCGGGCGCGATCTCCTCGGTCTGGCCGATGAGCACGCACCCCAGCCGCTCCACCTGCCGTGCCGCCTCGGCCAGCGAGAGCCGGGTCCGGAACCCGGGGATGCTCTCGAGCTTGTCGAGCGTGCCGCCGGTGTGGCCGAGCCCGCGCCCGGACATCATCGGCACCGCGACTCCGCACGCCGCGACGAGCGGGGCGAGGACGATGGAGACCTTGTCCCCCACGCCGCCGGTGGAGTGCTTGTCGATGCGCGGCACCGCGAGGTGCCCCAGCTCGAGCCGCTGGCCGCTCTCGAGCATCGCGGTCATGAGCCCCTCGGTCTCGCCGTCGTCCATGCCGCGGAAGAAGACCGCCATCGCGAGTGCGGCGACCTGGTAGTCGGGGACCGCCCCGGCCGCGTACGCGCGCATCAGGTCGCGCCACTCCTGCGGCGTGAGGGTCCCCCCGTCGCGCTTCCGCTCGATGAGCTCCACCACCGTCATTGACCCACCCCACCACGAAGGCGAACGTTCAACCAGTCGGCTGTCCCCAAGGACGACCGAGGCCTGGGAAAGGTTGTGCGCGCGGGCCCGTCGGCGCGCGTCTCTCGTGCCCTCCGCCGTCCGCCTTCTGCCATCCGCCCTCCGCCCCATGCTCATCTCCAAGCCCATGAACGCCGCCCTCAACGAGCAGATCGGCAACGAGCTCGCGGCGTCGAACCAGTACGTCGCCATCGCGTGCCACTTCGACGGCGAGGGACTCCCCCAGCTCGCGAAGCACTTCTTCGGCCAGGCCGAGGAGGAGCGCGACCACGCGATGCGCTTCGTGCGCTACGTGCTCGACGCCGGCGGCGCCGTGGAGATCCCGCAGATCCCCAAGCCGCGCACCAAGTTCAAGGACTCGGCCGACGCCGTCGCGCTCGCGCTCGAGTCGGAGCTGCGCGTCACGAAGCAGATCAACGGGATCGTGGACCTCGCCATCAAGGAGCGGGACCACCTCTCGAAGAACGCGCTCGAGTGGTTCGTGAACGAGCAGCGCGAGGAGGTCTCGTCGATGGACACGCT
>CAZPJF010000418.1:0-3266 GCA_964586095.1 uncultured Gemmatimonas sp.
CGACACCACCCTCAGGCTCCCGGCGCCCAAGCCTCGCTCCCCCCGGCGCCACGCCGCCCCCGGGCGTCCCGCGCGGTTGGCGCGGCGGCCTACTTCGCCTTGAGCTCTCCCAGCCGGACTCGCGCCTCGCCCGCGAATGGCGAGTCCTCGCGCGCCGCGACCTCGGCGTAGATCGCCTGTGCCGCCGCGCGGTCGCCGGACACGAGGAGCGCCCGCGCCTGCTCCATCCGGTACATGTCGGCGTCGATGTCAAACTGGGCGGCGGCGGCCGCATTGCCGTACGCGACCGCGGCCTCCGCCGGCTTCGCGGACCCTTCGAGCCCCGCGCCGATCAGTGACTCGATGCCCGCGACCAGCGACCTCGGTGCGCTCGACCGCGCCGTCTCGAGCTGCGTGATGCCCTCCGCGTACTTGCCCTGCTCGAACAGCGTCTGCGCCATCAGCATCGCCGCCTGGGTGCCCGCCGTCGTGCCCTTGTAGCGGCCGACGATGCGCTCGAGTTCGCTCTGCGCCAGGGGCTTGTTCCCCGAGAGGAAGGCCGATTCCGCGGTGGCGAAGGCGGCCGCGGCCTTCTCTTCCTTGATCTCGGCCGAGCGCTGCCAGAGATACCAGCCCGTGACGGCCGCGGCGACGACGAGCACGCCCCCGATGATCTGCTTGCGGTACAGGATCCAGGTCTCGCCGAGATCCTCGGCTTCGATGGTCGGCGTCGGGCGCGCCGCCTCTCCGGTCTTCGTCATGCGTGCGGTATGGAATGGGAGGACCGCTCGCGCGGGGTCGCGCGGCGTGGACGTCTCAAGCTAATGAAGTGCCGGACCTCGTTGAAGCCGGCGATGCCCCCGGGCGGACTCGAACCGCCGACCTGCGGTTTAGGAAACCGTCGCTCTATCCACCTGAGCTACGGGGGCGGGTGCGCCGGGGCATCCGGCGCCGCAGGAAGCTAACAGGAATGACGAGGGGGCTCACCCCCGCGGGATGAGCCCCCTCGCCTCCCGCGCCGGCACTCGGACTTCACGGAGTCCGAGGCTTCGCGGTGCGCCCGCCACCGCCCCCGCCGCCCGCGGAGCCGGCGGATGCGCCGCCACCACCCGACCCGCCGCCGCTGCTCGAAGCGCCGCTCGCCGAGACGCCACTCGATCCGGTGCTGGAGCGCGGCGCGGCGCTCCGGTCGCTGGCACCGGAGCTCGTGTACCCCCGACCCCGCACGGCGCGCCCACCCGGAGGCAGCGTGCCGCCGTTCGAGGGCGGCGGTGTCACCGGGCGCACGACTACGGGAATGCCGCCCCACGCCGGGTACATCCCCCACCAATCGTTGATCCCCCAGCCGAACCCCATGCCGGCGCTCCAAAGGTTCTGGCAGGAGAACCCGCCGAACATCCTGCACTGGCGCATCACCGCGAGGTCGTAGGCCGAGTACATCGGGAAGCCGTTGGCCCAATAGAAGCCACGGTTGAAGAACGGATCCACCGCTCCGGCCTCCCGCGCCGGGCGCGGCGCGGCCGCGACCTCCTGCACCTGGGCCGTCAGGCTCCGGGCGTCGATCACGAACGACTTGGGATAGCCGGCAGCGACCACGAGGTCGATCACGGCGGTGGAGACGCCAGCCGTCTCGAGTTCGACCAGGTCGGACGCGGACACGCTGTGCCCCTTCATCCGCGAACGACGCAGGTCGCCCTCGGCGGCCACCGCGGCGACCGCCGCGCGAAGCTCGGCCGGGATCCCGGCATACGACTCCACCGGTCGGAAGACCCGGACCTGGGCGTTCGAGGCGACCGCGATCCCGCTCGCGTTCACCTGCAGCCAGAGGCCGCTCGACGTGATCAGGAACGCCGTGGTCCGCTTGCGGGGCGGCGCGTCGGGGCAGCTGAGCTCGGAGTCGACGACGATGCGGTCGCCATCCTTGGAGACCCAGGCGGATTCCCAGCCGGAGCACTGGTCCACCGTGACGGGCACGCGAGCACCCGTGAGCGCGAGCGTGGACTGCGTCACGGAGCCGTCCGCTGCGACCGTGTGGATGCTGAGGCGGTCGCCGGCCTCCGGCACCACGCAGGTGCGGGAATCCGGTGCCACGCCGTCCAGCGGCTCCCAGCATCCAGCCCACGCAACGCCGCCGTCGGCGGCCTGGGCGCCGAGCGGTTGGGGGCTCGCGAACGCGGTGAGCGAGGCGAGTGCGAACGAGATCGACGCGATCGTGCGCATGGGATCCTCGCTCAGAGCCGAAGGGTGAGGCCGACCAAGGTGCTGACCCCCGAGAGGTCCACCTTGTAACCGGAGAAGTCGCCGAACGGGTCACCACCGTTCCCGCGGCCGTGCAGGTACCGGACCTCCCCGGTGAGCCCGACCCGGGGGGTGACGCTCCACTGCGCGCCGACCCCGCCCTGGAACGAGGCGGTCCAGCCGTTGCTGATGAGCCGGTCGGAGAAGACGTCGAGCGTCTGCTCGTCGACGAAGTCCCCCTGCTGCTCGAACCGATAGTTGGTCACGCCGACGCCGGCCGAGACGAAGGGCACGAAGTTCGCGGGCACCCAGGCGACCGAGCCGATGCTGCGTCCCCGCGACCCGAAGTGGTAGCGGAGGCTCGCCATCAGGGGTGTGCGCTCGAGGCGCGTCGACTGCTCGATCGGCTGGTCGTTGTTGTCGACCCAGTCCCGGTACTCGGAGCCGGCCAGCGAGGTGTTGCGCTGGAAGCCGAGCACGAGGTCCGCCCGGTCGGTGAGCCGGACCGCGAGATCGGCGCCGAACCCCATCGCGCCGAAGTCGCCGCGGCCGAGGGTGAGGTTCTCGGTCGCGAGCTGGAACACGCCGCCGCTCGCGCTCGGCTGGGCGTAGGCGCCGTGGACCGTGAGGGAGACGCGTGGTGCGCGGAACAGGAATCCGTCGCCGCTGCCGCGTTGCGCGCCGGCAGGGATCGCGTGGATGGCGATCGCGAGAAGTGCGAGACGTGCGAGACGTGCGGGCGTGCTGATGCTCATGGCCCGACCTCGGTAGGGGTATGCGTCTTCTACAGGGCGCCGCGCCGGGATGTTCCCGGTCAGAACCGGACCAACGCCTCCACTCTACGTCCCGGGATGGCGTCCCGCCATGGGAGGAAGCTCAGGTCGATGAGCACCCCCACCCCGACCACCGTGGCGCCGCACCGTTCCGCGAGCCGGATGGCCGCCGCCGCCGTGCCTCCGGTCGCGAGGACGTCGTCGATGATGAGCGCCCGGTCCCCTGCCCCGACGGCGTCCGCATGGATCTCGAGCGCGTCCGTCCCGTACTCGAGC
>CAZPJF010000419.1:0-3262 GCA_964586095.1 uncultured Gemmatimonas sp.
TGCCGGCCGACCACAACTTCGTCTTCCGCACCTACTATCCCGCGGCCGACCGGCTCTTCAACGCGTTCGACTATGGACACGCGATCCTCTACGAGACGCTCTGGACGCGTCCGGACCGCGCGCCGCGCCTGCTCGAGGAGGAGCAGTACGCCTTCCTCACCACGCGGCTCCTCAACCGGCCGCCGCGGCTCCCGCTCGTGGAGGACGCGATCGAGCCGCGCTATGCCCGGCTCGCCCCCGAGGCGAAGGCGATGTTCGAGTGGGCGCACATCCTGCACCGCCAGGTCTACGACGTCCTCGCCGACGAGCGGCTCGACGGCGCGATGAAGGACCGTGAACTGCGGCGGCTCCTCGCCTACTATCGGTCGCGCGAGGACCTCGCGTTCAGCCTGCGGCCGAAGAACATGTCGCTCATGCAGGAGCAGCCCTACTCGCTCGCGTTCCGCAAGGCGTACCCCAAGTTCAACGGCCTCATCTGGGCCTACCACTGGCTGCAGGTCGGGCTGTACGAGCCGCTGGTGGTGGGGCGCACGGCGGTCGAGCGGCAGGCGGGTGTCGCGGCGACGGTCGCGCGCTTCCGCCAGATGCTCCCCGGCGCGCCGGACGGTTTCCCGGTCCTGATGCCGATGACGGCCGCGATCGCGCCGGAGTTCGCGCGCCGCTGGCCGGAGCTCGCGATCATCTTCGACAACCTGCACTCGATGCACGACGTGATCTCGGACATCCTCGCCAACCCCGAGGTGCCGCGCGACCGGAAGCGGCCGCTGATCCTGCAGGCCGCGGCCGCCTACCGCGACGACACGACCGAGGTGATGACGGTGGCGGGATGGCTCAAGATGACGGCGATGATGGGCGCGGAGAACCAGGGCGGGCCGGCGGTGGGGTTCCTGCCCGAGCTGCCGAAGCCCACGATGGAGCGCGGGGCGGTGATGCGGCACGACAAGGATGGCAATCCGGTCGGTGGGCGGCATCATGATCACGAATAGATGGCAGATGGCAGATGGCAGGTGGCAGATGGCAGATGGCAGATGGTGGATCGCGCCGGGCGCTGCGCGGGGGTCCGGGGACGGAGGGGCCCCGCGCCTTCACGCCACCCTGACAGGGGCGGTCGGGGAATCCCTTAGGAGGTTCCGGGACCCACCCTATAGTTGGGTCCCCGGGCCCACCCGAGATTCCGAGCCATGAGTGACGACCTCATTCGCGTGATTCTCGCCGACGACCACAGCGTCGTCCGAGCCGGGCTCAAGGCGGTACTCGCCTCGGCAAAGGACATGCTCGTCGTGGGCGAGGCCTCCAGTGGCCCTGAGGCGGTGGCCCTGGCGGAGCGCCTGACGCCTGACGTGGTGATCATGGACCTCTCCATCGGCGAGATGGACGGCGGACAGGCCACCAAGCTCCTCATCGAGAAGGGGATCCCCTCGCGGGTGCTGATCCTCACGATGCATCCCGAGGAGGACTACCTCGTCCCGATGCTCGAGGCGGGCGCGTCCGGCTTCCTGCCCAAGACGGCGGCCGACCGCGACCTGCTCGAGGCGGTGCGCACGGTGGCCCGCGGCGACGTGTACGTGCGGGCGGAGGCGGCGCGGATCCTCGCCAAGGGGTACCAGCGCAAGGACCCGATGCACGAGGACCGCGCGCGCTACGAGCGCCTGACGGAACGCGAGCGCGACGTGCTCCGCCTCACGGCGCAGGGGTACTCCGCCCCCGAGATCGGCGAGCGGCTCTTCATCTCGCCCAAGACCGTCGACACGTACAAGCAGCGGATCCAGGACAAGCTGGGGCTGTCGCACCGGCACGAGTACGTGCAGTTCGCGCTGCGGCTGGGGTTGCTGCACGCGTGAGGCGAACGGCAGGCTGACGGACGCACGGGGGCGGGGTGGCCATCACGGCGCCCCGCCTCGATCTTTCGTCCCCATGCTCTCCACGACGGCGAAGGTGCGGCTCACGGTCGGCGCCGGGACGCTGGCGGTGCTGCTGATCGGGGTGGTCGCGTACGGCGCCACCCAGCGGGCGACCGCGGCCGTCGGCGTGACGAGCGAGCTTCGCGTGGTGCAGGGGCTGCTCGCCGTGCTGCTGCTGCTGGCGATCGTGCTCGCTTGGTTCGCGTACGCCTCGCTGCAGGATGACCTTGCGCGGCGCGCGGCCGTGGAGGGGGCGCTGCGTGCGTCGGAGGCGAAGTACGCGGGCATCCTCGAGATCGCGGCCGACGCGATCATCTCGGTGGACGAACAGCAGCGGATCCTGCACTTCAACCGGGGCGCCGAGCTCACCTTCGGGTACGCGTCCCGCGAGATGCTCGGCCAGACGCTCGGCGTGCTACTGCCCGAGCGGTACCGCGAGGTGCATGGCGCGCACGTGCGCTCCTTCGGCTCGTCGCCGGCGGCGTCGCGCCAGATGGGGGAGCGGCGCGAGATCTTCGGCCTGCGCCGCGACGGCACGGAGTTCCCCGCGGAGGCATCGATCTCGAAGCTCGGCCCGGTCGGCGGGCACCGCATCTACACGGTGCTGCTGCGCGACGTCTCCGAGCGGAAGGCGCGCGAGGATGGGCAGCGGCGGCTCGCCGCCGCCGTCGCGTCGCTGGGCGAGACGCTCGAGGTGGACGTCACGGAGCGCTCGATCGCGCAGCTGCCGCTCCCCTGGCTCGCCGACGGCGCGCTGCTCGACGTGCTGACCGGCAGCCACACCCTGCGGCGCGTCCCGGCGGTGACCGGGGACGCCGCCCGCGACGCGGCGCTCGCGGCGGTGAGCGCGCATCCGCTGGACCTCGACTCCCCGTCACGGGTGGTGGACGTGCTGCGGCGCGGGCGCACGGAGATCATCGCCGAGGTGACGGAGGAGTGGCACGAGGCGCACGCGTCGGACGCGGCGGAGTTCGCCCGGATGCGGGCGCTCGGCATGGCCTCGCTGATGCTCCTCCCGCTCGTGGCGCGCGAGCACGTGCTCGGCGTGCTCACGGTCTACCGGCTGCCCGGGCGCCCGGCCTTCACCGACACCGACCGCGCGCTGGCGGAGGAGCTGGCGCTGCGCGCCGCGTTCGCGCTCGACAACGCGCGGCTCTACGCCACCGCGCGCCAGGCGACCACGGCGCGCGACCATGCGCTCGGGGTCGTCTCGCACGACCTGCGCAACCCGATCTCGGCCATCGGCATGAGCGCGCGCGCGCTGCTCGCGGCGATCCCGGAGGCGGACGCGGAGCGCCGCGACCTGGTGCGCAACATCATGGACAGCCAGGACCTCACGCAGCGGATGATCCGCGACCTGC
>CAZPJF010000420.1:0-3246 GCA_964586095.1 uncultured Gemmatimonas sp.
CAACATGGCGACGATGCTGAGCTACATCTTCACCGACGCGGCGCTCGACGCGGCGGCGCTGGACCGGATGCTGCGCACCGCCATCGCGCGTTCGTTCAACATGCTGAGCGTCGACACCGACACGAGCACCTCCGACACCTGCGCGATCCTCGCGAACGGCCTCGCGGGGCCGGTGGACGAGGCGGCCTTCCTGGCGACGCTCGTCGCCGGCTGCACCCGGATGACCGAGATCCTCGGCCGCGATGGCGAGGGGGCGGAGCATCTCCTGCGCGTCACGGTCCGCGGCGCCGCGAGCGACGCCGAGGCGCGCCGGGTCGCGAAGAGCGTGCTCAACTCGCCGCTCGTGAAGACGATGGTGCATGGCGCCGACCCCAACGTGGGCCGGTTGCTCATGGCGGTGGGGAAGTGCTTCGAGTGCACGATCCGGCCCGACGCGACGGATGCGTGGATCAACGGGTTCCAGGTGGTGCGGGGCGGCGAGCGGCTCGAGTTCGACGACGCGACGGTCCGCTCGGCGCTCAAGGCGGAGGTCGTGGACCTCGAGGTCGCGCTGGGGGTCGGCACCGCGGAGGCGACGGCCTACGGGTGCGACCTCACCAAGGGGTATGTCGACGAGAACGCGTCGTACTACTCGAGCTGACCACCGGGAGCCTGCGGTCGCTATGCGCGCGGCGACTCGATGCGGGCGGCGTCGCGGGACTGCGATTCGGCGAGGAGGCGCGTGACGAAGCGCTGGCCCTCGCTCACGCGCTCCATCTCGATCGCGATCGCGTCGACCGCGCTCTCGAGCCGCGCGAGGCGCTCCGCGTTCTCCTTCTCGAGCAGGGTCTCCACCTTCTGCTGGCTGCCGCGCTTCCACAGCGCGCGCGCGTAGGTGATCGCCAGCGGGAAGAACACGAAGACCGAGAGGATCGCCGTGATGGCGGTGAAGTCGACGCGATCCATGGGATTCCTCGACGGTGGCGGTGAGGGCGGTTCGATGATCGTGCCGCGCGCCGAGGCGAGGAGCTGGCCCGTGCTCGCGATGTCGCGCTCGATCTGCAGGATGCGCTCGTCGAGCAGGCGGATGCGCGCCTCGATGCCGGCCCGGCTCGCCCCGGTCGCATCCTGCAGCTGTTCCACGAGCTCCTCGCGGCGGTCGGCCGCGGAGTTGAGCTGCGAGGAGAGCTCGGAGCGTGCGGACCGGAGCGCACGCAGTTCCTCCGCCGTGGTCGGCACGCGGAAGATCGAGCCCGCATCGCCCCCCGCGACGGCGGGCGCCGGTGCGGCGACGCCCTGCGGTGCCGGGGTGGCGGGCGGGGCGGGCGGGGCGGGCGCGGACGGGGTTTGGGCCTGGGCGGGGGCGTGGAGCATGCCGTAACCTACGCAACCGTCGGGCATCGGTGTCAGGACGGGCACGCCGGGGTCAGCCGGCCGCGCGACGCCACCAGAGGAACACCGGGACGCCCGCCCCCAGGACGAGGCTCCCGCGCAGCGCGTTCATCGGGTTCGAGATCACCGCACCGAGCACCACGTACCCGGCCGCCAGGACGAAGAGCCCCGTGCTCCACGGATGGAGCGGCGCACGGAAGAACGCGCCCGCCGGCTCCCGGCGCCGGTAGACGAGCAGCGTCGCGGCGGCCAGCCCGAAGAAGATCCAGTCCGCGAACGTGACCCAGTCGAGGAGGTCACCGTAGCTGCCGGTGAGCAGCAGCGCGATGGACCAGCCCGACTGCAGCACGATCGCGTTCACCGGCGCGCGCGTGCGGGGATGCAGCCGCGCGAGCGCGGCGAAGAAGACGCCGTCGCGCGCCATCGCCTGGTAGACGCGCGGGTTGGCCATGATCACGACGTTCAGGAAGCCGGCGGTGGAGACGGCGATGCCCGCGGCGATGAGGGTGCGGCCCGTGTCGCCGAGCACGATCGCCATCGCGTCCGCCGCGGGCGCGCGGCTCGTCGCGAGCCCGTCGACGCCGAGGGCCGAGAGGTACGCGAGGTTCACGGCGAGGTACGCCGCCGCGACGATGAGCACGCCGATGATCAGCGCCCGCGGCAGGTCACGGCGGGCGTCACGCATCTCCTCCGCCACGAAGTTCGCCTGCTGCCATCCCCCGTACGCGAAGAGGACCGGCACGAGCGCCGCCCCCATCATCGCGAGCGGCGCGAGGAGGCCTCCGTTCCCGGCGGTCGGGACCGCCGGCGCGCCCGTGGCGGCGACCTCGACCGCGCGCAGCGGCTCGCCGCCGAACGCACCGGCCGCCGCCGCCCCCCAGATCCCCACGCCCACCAGGAGCGCGATCGCGGCGAGCTTGAGGAGCGTGAACACGTTCATCACCACCGCACTCGGGGTGATGCCGAGCACGTTCACGAGGCTGAACGCGGCGATGGCACCGATCGCGAGCGCCCGCTCGTCGCCGGCCGCGAGCCCGATGAGCGGCGCCGCGTAGTTCGCGAAGGTCATCGCGACGGCCGCGGTGGCACCGCTCGCGATCGCGAGGAGGAGGGCCCAGCCGTAGAGGAACGCCGGGAGCGGGCCGAACGCGTCCCGGAGGTAGGCGTAGCCGCCGCCCGCGGCCGGCGCGCGCGCGCCGAGCTCGGCGAAGATGAACGCACCGAGGATCGCGATCACGGCCCCGAGTTCCCACGCGACCATGGTGAGGGGCGCGGTCCCGACCCGCTGCGCGACGACCGCGGGATTGAGGAAGATGCCCGATCCGATGATGCCGCCCACGACGAGCAACGTCCCCGAGAAGAGGCCGAGGCGGCGGGCGTACGTGGTCGCGCCCGCGGCGGGCGTGGTCATAGGTCGCGGTGGAAGTGGACGAGCGTATCCCCCTCCGTGAAGCCGAGCCGGCGATGCGCCTCACGCGAGGGGAGATTGTCGGCCCAGGTGTCGCTCGCGAGCTCGCGGCAGCCCAGGGCGCGGCCCCAATCTGCACCGGCCTCCACGAGCGCGCGACCATGGCCGCTGCGGCGGTGCGCGGGCTCGACGAACCACCCTTCGACGTACGCGACGGGACTCGTCACGCAGTCGTCGGCGACGTCCCGCAGGCGCATCTCGATGAAGCCCACCGGGGCCCCCGCGGCATCGCACGCGACGAACACGCCCCAGCGGGGATCGCGCAGCTCCGCCGCCGCCTCGGCCGCGTGCGCCGCCGCGGGATCGTCGGGCCAGAGTGCCGCGCGCATCCGCCCGAGCGCGGGGAGGTCGTCCGGCGTCGCGCGACGGATCACGCGCGGCCCCCGGCCCGTGGACGGAGGCAGATC
>CAZPJF010000421.1:0-3246 GCA_964586095.1 uncultured Gemmatimonas sp.
CGCCGCGTCGAGCGCCGCGTCGGTGAAGATGTAGCTCAGCATCGTCGCCATGTTGGGCTCGATCATCCCCGAACCCTTCGCGACCCAGGTGATCGTCGCCGCGCCGACGGTCGCCGAGAGCGCCTTGGGGTGCGTGTCGGTCGTCATGATGCCCTCGGCGCCCACCAGCGGATCCGCCTGCAGGTCGGCGGCCATCCCGACGATGCCGCGCTCGATCCGCTCCACCGGGAGCTGCACGCCGATCACGCCCGTGCTGCTCACCAGCACGCGATCCGGCGTGGTGCCGACCTCGGCCGCCGCGGCCGCCGCCATCCGCCGCGCGTTCTCCACGCCGCGCGCGCCCGTCGCGACGTTGCTCACCTTGCTGTTCGCCACGATCGCGCGGAGCCGGCCGCCCCGGATGGTCTCGCGCCCGAGGATGATCGGCGCGCCCGGGAAGTGGTTGCGCGTGAAGACCGCGGCCGCCTGCGCCTCCACCTCGCTCACGAACAGGGTGAGATCCTTGGCGGACGGCTTGAGCCCGACGTTGCGGCTCGCGCACCGGAAGCCGCGCGGGAAGCGCGCGGGGGCGTGGAAGGTCGTCATGGCGGGGAACATTAACACGCCCCCACCGGCGGCGTCTGCTCGGTGAGCGCGGCGATCCCGCCGCGGGGAACCAGGAGACGCACATGAACCGCACCATCCGGAATCTCACCCTCGCGCTGGGCGCCGTCGCGATCGTCGCGCCCGCGCTGGCCGTCGCGCAGTCCGTCCGCGGCCCCATGGCGGGTGCCCCCGCCGGCGCCCCGCGCGGCGGCCTCGGCCGCGGCGGCGTGAGCGCGCTGCTCGATGCGCGACGGCAGCTCGACCTCACGCCGCGCCAGGTCGCGCAGCTCGACTCGCTCGAGCGCATCCAGTTCGCGGAGCGGCGCCAGTTCGCCGAGCGCCTGCGGCCGCAACGGGACTCGCTGCAGGCGCGCGTGCGGCGCCAGGCGCGCGACGCGCAGCGGGACCCGGCGCTCCGCGACTCGCTCCGGGCGCAGGCCCGCGCGCGCCAGGAGGCGCTGCGGCCGCAGCTCGAGCAGCGCCGGCGCCGCGACTCCGCGCTCGACGCCGCCGCCGAGCGGGTGCTCAACGACACCCAGCGGCAGCGCCTCAACGAGCTGCGCGCCGAGCGGCGCGGGTTCGAGCGCGGGTTGCGGGCCGGGCGCGGTCGAGCCGACGGGCTCGCGGGTGCTGCCCCGCACGGGCGCGGTGGCCGGCCGGAGGGCCGCCGCGGTGCCGGGTTCGGGGAGCTGCGGGGTCCGCAGGGGGCCCCGGACCGCGCGCCGGCACGGCCGCGTCGCCCGCTGCCGCCCGGGGCCGACGCGCGCTGACGTCGTTGCGGACCCGGTCGCGGGGCGCGAGCTTCCACGCGCACGTTCCCCTCGACCGGAGTCCAGATGTCCGATCCGACTGCTGCCCCTGCGCCCGCGCCCGAGAAGGCCGGCCTCATCGACGACCTCATCGAGTTCTGGACCGCGCCCGGCACCGTCTTCCAACGGCGGGCGAAGGGCGGGTGGTTCGGCATGTTCGTGCTGGTGACGCTCGTGATCGGCCTCGTCTACTTCGCCAACCGCGGCGCCCTGCAGGGGATCTTCGAGGGCGAGTACGCGCGGCAGATGGCCGAGGTGCAGCGGCAGAACCCCAACATCCCGGCCGAGCAGCTCGCGGCCGGGCGGCGCATCGCCGAGATCGCGCAGACGTTCGGGGTGCTGATCGGCATCCCGATCGCGCTGCTGCTCATCGGCCTCGGCGCGTGGCTCGTCGGCAAGATCCTCGGGGCCGAGGAGTTCGGGTTCGGCCTCGCGATGCTCGTCGCGAGCTGGTCGTACCTCCCGCGCGTCATCGAGGGCCTCACCGTCACGGTGCAGGGCTTCCTCATCGACACCGACGCGCTGACCGGCCGCTACCAGCTCTCGTTCGGCGTCGGCCGGTTCCTCGATCCGGACGGGATGTCGGCGGGGCTCATCAACCTGCTCGGCCGGATCGACCTCTTCACGCTCTGGATCAGCGCGCTGCTCGGGATCGGGATCTGCGTGCTGGGCAAGCTGCCGCGCGGCAAGGCGACGGTGGCCGCCGCGATGATGTGGTGCTGGGGGGCGATCCCGGCGCTCTGGGCGGTGCTGATGGAGGCGCTGCGCGGGACGTGAGCGCCCGCCGCGGGTCGGCGGCGCCGGGCCGCGCGGGCGCGCGGTCCGGTGCCCCGCATCCGGCGGGCCTCAGCCGAGGCGCCGCGCGAAGCAGTGCTTCTCGCCCACCTCGATCTCCGTGCGGTCCACCTTCTGGTACCGTGCGATCTTCTCGGGGTACGTGCTGAGCGGCACGCGCTCGAACCCGCACGCGAGGAAGAGCTCGTCCGAGTAGCTCACGGCGAAGAGCTCGGCGTAGCCGCGCGTCCGCGCCAGCTCGGTGATCGCCGCGATCAGCGCGCGGCCGTGCCCGAGCCCCTGCGCATCCTGCTCCACCGCGAGCGAGATCACCTCGGCGACGCTCGGGCTGTACTCGTCGAGCGCGACGCAGCCGATGATGCCGCCGCTCGCGTCGCGCAGGACGCGGTAGTCGCCGAGGTGGTTGGCGGCGAACTCGGGGGTGCGCGCGAGCGTGAGGCCCGCCGCCGCGTAGCGGTTGTTGAGCGAGAGCAGCGACGGGATGTCGGTCTCGTTGGCGCGCGTGATGCGCGTGTGCAGCGTCGACGTCATCGTTCCACCGCCTCCAGGCGGGCGAGCGCGATGCGGATGGGCACCACCGTCGCGGCGATGCAGAGGAGGGCCGCCAGCCCGAACCCCACCACCATCTCGGTGGGGTCGGCCGCGGTGTTGAAGGCCTTCGCGGAGAGGTAGCCGTACACGGGGCGTGCCTCGAGGATCACCACGCCGCCGATCACCGCCACCGACGCCATCATGTAGAGCAGCCCGCCGAAGCTCGTCGGGATCTGCGCCGCGTTCTCGGTCTCGAACTGCGGGAACATCGTCCCGAACCCGATCGCCATCCCCGAGAGCGCGAAGGTGAGCAGCGCGATGCTGATCACCGACACGTAGAACATGAAGTCGCTCACCTGCAGCATGTAGTCCGTCACGCCGACGATCGCGACCGCGAGCACCACGAGCGGGACCGTCCCCACCCAGAACTTGGCCCAGAGCAGGTCGCGCACGTGCATCGGGCTCGAGCGGAGCAGCCAGAGCGTGCGCCCCTCGAGCGAGACGCCGGGGAAGATGAAGCGCGCCG
>CAZPJF010000422.1:0-3221 GCA_964586095.1 uncultured Gemmatimonas sp.
TCAGGTAGTCCTCGCGGTCCGTCCACGGGATGATCTGGTTGTACTGGCGGTACTCCCCGATCTTCTCGAACCCGCAGTGCAGGTAGCCCACGTGCGGGATGCAGCGGACCACCGTCTCGCCATCGAGCTCCAGCACGAGCCGGAGCACGCCGTGCGTCGCCGGGTGCTGCGGCCCGATGTTGATGAGCATGTGCTCGCCGGCGAGCTCCGGCTCGAGCGCGCCCTGCGCGAAGTCGCCCGCGTGGAGCCCGCGCGGCTTGATCTCCATCTCCACCATGCGTGTCGCCATCGCCTATTCTCCCACCTTCTCGCCGCCCTTCAGACGCTTGCGCACGTCCTCCGGGAGGTCGCCGTACGCCTCGGCGATGGAGATCTCTTCCATGGAGTAGCGCGCCTCGGGGTCGGCCGCGAGCGCGTTCTTGAGCTGCTCCGAGCGCGAGAACCGGCCGCGCATCGGGAAGTCCTTCCGCAGCGGGAACCCTTCCTTGTACTGCTCCCAGAGCAGGATGCGGCGCAGGTCCGGGTGGCCCGTGAACCGGATGCCGAACATGTCGTAGCACTCGCGCTCGAGCCAATCGGCGCCCTTCCACACCGGCCACACGCTCGGCACCTCGAGCGGCGTCGTCCCGTCCTTCGGGAGCTCGACCTTGAGGCGGAGGAAGCGGCGGTGCTTGAGCGAGCGGAGGTGCCACACCACCTCGATCGGCCGCACCTGGTCGCGGTACTCGACCGCCGTCACGTCCGAGAGGTACTCGTACGACTGCGACGGGTCCGACTGCAGCCAGGCGCAGATCTCGGCGACCTTCGTGCGCGCCACGAAGACCGTGGTGTCGCCCCAGACCACCTCGTGGCGGCCGATGGCGGCGCCGAACTTCGCGCGCAGCGCGTCGACCGAGGGGTTCGCCGCGCCGCCGCGGTGGGCGACGTTCCGGGGGGTGGCGGGCTGCTGTCCCGGCTGGCCCGGGAGGACCACCGCGAACGCGGGCGCGCCGTGGTCCTGCTCGGCGGGAGGCGTGCTCACGGCGCGGACCGCGTCTGGTGGACCGAGTTGCCGAACGGCTCCGAGAGCTCGTCGATCCGGCTCGGCGGGATGTAGAGCTGCGACGTCGGGTCCGGCATCATCTCGTCGCGCAGCGAGTCGTTCGCCATCCGCTCCTCGCGGACCTTCTTCTGCAGCATCATGATGCCGTAGATGAGGCCCTCCGGGCGCGGCGGGCAGCCGGGCACGTAGACGTCCACCGGGATGATCGTGTCGATCCCCTGCACCACCGCGTACGAGTCGAACATCCCGCCCGAGGAGGCGCAGGCGCCCATCGAGATCACCCACTTGGGCTGCGGCATCTGCTGGTAGATGCGGCGGATGACCGGCGCGAGCTTGAACGGCACGCGGCCGGCGCAGATGAGCACGTCACTCTGCCGCGGCGAGAACGACATCCGCTCCATGCCGAAGCGGGCGAGGTCGAAGTGCGAGGCCGCCGTCGCCATGAACTCGATCGCGCAGCACGCCGTGCCGAAGGGCATCGGCCAGAGCGAGTTGGCGCGGCCCCAGTTCACGAGGAAGTCGAGCGACGTCGTGACGAAGGGCTGGTTGCCGTCCGGGTCGTACTGGTGGACGAGCTTCGGGTCGCTGCCCGAGCCCTTCCGCATGACATCCATCAATCCCATTGCAGGGCTCCCTTCTTCCAGATGTAGACGTAGCCGGCGAGGAGGATCGCCATGAAGACGAGCATCTCGCCGAGTCCGAAGAACGAGATGTTGCCGGCCGGGCAGGCGCCGTTCACGAGGGGGACCGCGCAGGAGAGCTGGCGGTAGTAGGCGCCCCAGGGGATCATGAAGACGGTCTCGATGTCGAACACGATGAACAGCATCGCGACCATGTAGAACTTCACCGAGAAGCGTTCCCGGGCGTCGGAGAGCACCGGCATCCCCGACTCATAGGGCTGCTGCTTGACGGGCGTCGGGCGGTGCCGCGTGATGAGGTGCGCGAGCCCCAGGATGAGGACCGCGTTCACCACGACGAAGCCGACGAGCAGGAGGACCGGGAGGTACGTCCGTTCCATGGCCGGGGGGAGGAGAACGGTGGGGTTCGTGAATTATTTCACGAGCTTCATACTTTCGGGTGGGAAAGTAGTCCACGGGTCGGGGCGAATCAAGGTAAAGCGATGCATGGGAACGAGATGGGTGCGCAATCCTGACTTATTCGGTCGGATTGCCGATCCGACGGCGGGACTGCGGGGTCTGTCAGGGGTTCGCAACCGTGGTCCGGCACCTACCTTTGCGCGCGGCCGGCTCATTCAATAGGAGAACCTCCGATGGCCACGCCCCTCGAGCTCGTGATCGACCCGATCGTCAGCACGCACGCGTTCTTCACGACCTATGTCGGCGCGTCGGTGAGCGTCGCCGACAAGCGGCGACTCGCGACCAAGCTGCTGTTGTACGAGATCCGCGGCCGGCCGTGGGACAGCGAGGCCGTGGACCTGAAGCGGTTCTCCGGCGAGTGGACGCGCTTCACCGCCAAGCCGCAGCTGCCGGTGGTGGTGAACCGCCTCAAGGGGGCGCTCGACCGGTATGCCGCGGGGTACTCGCCGTGGGTCGCGGGCGAGCCGGTCTTCAAGCGTCATCGCGAGTTCCCCGGCGTGTACTGGGGGATGCGCTGGGTGAGCACGTCCCAGCTCGCGTATGCGCGCGACCTCGTCCTCGCGTTCTACGGGCTGCCGAGTCCGGTGACGCTGCCGGCCGCGAAGGTGAACCGCTACACGGCGCTGCGGGCCACGTTCAACGTGGGGTACGCGAACCATGACCGGGCGCTGATGCTGATGGCGGAGAACTCGGCCGACATGCCGTACGGGTTGCCGGAGGAGGCGCTCGTGGTGGCGGCGACGTTCTAGGCGGGCGCGCGGGGCGGCGCGGGGCGCGCTGGGCCGGGCGGAGGTCGCGCTGGGCAAGGCCACCGCGCCGGTCGCGCCGCGATTCACCGGCGCGTATGTTGGTGCGGTTCGTGTCAGCAGCGGGCGTGCGCGCCTTCCCTTCCCTCCTGCAACCTGAAGACTGCCCCGTGTCGATCAAGAACGACCGTTGGATCACCGAGATGGCGACGAAGCATGGCATGATCGAGCCGTTCGAGAGCTCGCAGAAGCGCGAGGGCGTGGTGTCGTACGGCGTCTCGGCGTACGGCTACGACATGCGGGTGGCGCCGGAGTACCGGATCTTCACGAACGTGC
>CAZPJF010000423.1:0-3215 GCA_964586095.1 uncultured Gemmatimonas sp.
ACCTCGCGCTTGCTCGCGCCGATCCGCTCGGTGCCGAGGGCGGCCACCACGCGCGCGTTGGCGATCGCGTCGCTGAGCGCGGTGGGGCTGATGCCGAGCTGGCGCAGCAGCCGCGCGTCGTACGACACCGTCGCGCCGAACTCGGTGCCCCCGTTGATCGACACGCCGGAGACGCCGGGCACCGCCGAGAGGCGCGGCGTGATCTGCTCGTCGGCGATCCGCTGCATCGCGCCCGGCGTGTACGGGCCGGAGAGGAGCACGCGCATGAGCGGCGCCTCCTGCAGCTGGTCGGGGACGTAGTTGCTCACGCTGGGCGGCGTCGCGCCGATCGGGAACTCGGGGCGCAGCACCTCGAGCCGCTCGAGGATCGCGAGCCGCGTGACCTGCACGCTCACGTGCGGGTCGAGCTCCACCGTGAGCCGCGCCGCCCCCTCGCGCGAGTCGCTGTTCGTCCGGCGCACGCCGCGCACCGACTGCACCGCCGCCTCGACCGGCGACGCGAGGTACATCTCGATGAGCTCCGCCGAGGCGCCCGGCCACGAGGCGCTGATCGTGAGACGCGGGAGCTCCACCTCGGTGGCGGTCGCGAGCGAGAGCCGGGAGAAGCTCACCGCACCGCCCAGGAGCACCACGGCGGTCACCGCCCACACGACGGCGGGTCGGGACGCGGCCCAGCGGATCACCGGCCCCCCCGGGCGCGGTGCACCACGCCCGTCCGGCCGCGCCGCGTCACGGCTCCCTCGCGTCGCCGGCGAACGCGAGCGACGGCGCGCCGGCGGCGGCGCGCCGCGCCGCGCGCCGCTCCTGCCATCCCTCGAGCCGCGCGTACGCCACCGGCAGCAGGAAGAACGTCACGACCTGCGCCGAGATCGCGCCGCCGATCACCGCGGCGGCGAGCGGCTGGTAGAGCGCCCCGCCGCTGCCGATGCCCAGCACGAGCGGCAGCACGCCGAGGATGGTGGTGAGCGAGGTCATGGTGATCGCGCGGAGCCGCTGCCGGCCGCCCAGGAGCACCGCGTCGTGGATCGAGTGCCCCTCCTCGCGGAAGCGGCGGATGGCATCGAGCTTCACCACCGCCTCGTTGTCGGCCATGCCGATCATCACGACGATGCCGATGAGCGAGACGGCGTTGATCGACTGCCCGGTGAGCCAGAGGAGCACGAAGCCGCCGGCCGCGGCGAGCGGCACCGTGATCATCACCACCAGCGGGATCGTGAACGACGCGAACTCGCCGGCCAGCACCAGGAACACGAGGGCGACCGAGAGCAGCGCCACGAGCGCGAGCTCGCCCGTCGTGCGCCGCTGCTCGATGTCGGCGCCGGTGATGCGCCACGTGAGCCCCGCCGGCGGCCGGAGCTGGTCGAGCTCGCGCTGCACGTCGGCGGTCGCGCGCGCGGTGCCGCCCGCCTCGATGAGGCCCTCGACGATGCTCACCGGCCGCTGGTCCACGCGCACCACCTCGATCGGCGCGCGCACCTCCCTCCACGACACGAGCTGGCTCAGCGGCACCCCCTGCACCGGCGTCTGCAGCGCCACGAGGAGGTCCTCGTTGGCGTTCCCCGCGAAGCGCACGCGGATCGGCGTGCGCCGGTCGGTCTCGCGCAGCTCGCTCGCCGCCACGCCCCCCAGCCCGCCCTGCAGCGCGCGCTGCACCTGCTGCACCGTGATCCCGCGCTCGGCGAGCCGGACCCGCTCGAGCGTCACCTCCACCTGCGGCTGCGTCGTGCTGAAGGCGTCGCGCACGTCGCTCAGCGTGCCCAGCGCCGCGAGGCGCCGCCGCACCGAGTCCGCCCAGACCTGCGACTCGGCCAGGTTGCGTGCGCTCACCTCCACGCGCACCAGCCGGCCCTCGCGGCCGATGAGCGAGCCGAACTCGCTCTGGCCCGCGAGGTCGAGCGCGAGGGCGCCCTGCGCCAGGTCGGGCACCGCCGTGCGGATCGCCTGCGCGAACCCGGCCGCATCGCGCGCGTCGGGCACGGGGATGAGCAGCTGCGCGGTGGCCGACGTCCCGGGCTCCGCACCCGCGAGCACCTCCTCGTCGGTGGCGATGCCGACGCGCGAATAGATCCCCCGCGCGCCGAGCTGCCGCGCCGCCGCCTCCACGCGCGCCACCTGCCGCGTCGTCTCCTCGATCGCCGTGCCCTCGGGCAGCTGCACCGCCGCGACGACCATCCCCTCGTCGACCTGCGGCAGGATCTCCTTCGGCAACGCCCAGAGCAGCCCCACCATCACCGCGAAGAGCCCGACGCCGAGCCCGAGCATCGCCCGCGGCGACCGCAGCGCCCACTCCATCCCCCGCTCATAGACCTCGGCCGACCGCCGCCCGAAACGATCCAGGCCCGCAAGCAGCCTGCCCAGGAAGGAGGCTCTCTGAGCCCCTCCGCCCGTCTCCGTGTCCTCTGTGCCCTCTGTGGTGACCGCCGTCGCAGTTCCCCCCCTCCCCCTCCGGCCAACGATGAGCACGGGCATCAGGGTCAACGCGAGCACCAGCGACCCCGCCACCGAGAGCACCACCGCCAGCGACAGGTCCCGGAAGAGCGCCGCCGCGAGCCCCTTCACGAACACGATCGGCCCGAACACCAGCAGCGTCGTCAGCGTGCCCGCGAAGAGCGGCCCCGCCACCTCGTCCGTCGCCTCGATCGCCGCCTGCTCCGTCCCCTCGCCCGTCGCCTCCCGCCGCCGCCCCGCCGCGTCCGCCACCACGATCGCGTTGTCCACCAGCAGGCCCACGCCCAGCGCGAGCCCGCCGAGCGAGAGCACGTTCACCGTCACGTCGAAGAGCTGCAGGAAGACCAGCGCGATCAGCACCGAGAGCGGCAGGATCGTCGCGATCGCCAGGCTCGACCGCCAGTCGCGCAGGAAGACGAGGATCATCAGCAGCGAGAGCACGCCGCCGATCACGATCTCCTGCCCCAGGTTGGAGAGCGCGTCCACCACGAAGTCCGCCTGCGCCGCCACCATCCGCATGCGGATGCCGGGGAACTCCGACTCGAGCTGCGCGATCACCTCGCGCAGGCGCGACGTCACCGCCACCGTGTTCGCGCCGGCGTCCTTGTAGACCACGAGGCCCACCGCCTGCCCGCCGTCGAGGCGCGTGAGCGTGCGCGGCTCCGCCGTGGTGCTCGTCAGCGTCGCGATGTCGCGCAGGCGGTAGTTCGCGGCGGGCGGCCCGACCGGCGTCTCCGCGATCTCCTCGAGCGCGCGGAACTCCGTCA
>CAZPJF010000424.1:0-3201 GCA_964586095.1 uncultured Gemmatimonas sp.
CCGGTGGTGGCGTCACCGAGCGCGGCGTCGGCCGTGCGACTGGCGCCGCGGGGGCCGCAGGCGTGGTGGGAGCCGCCGGTGCCGATGGAGGCTGCGTTCCGGACGCGGGCGTCGCGCTCACCGGAGCGATCGGCGCCGCAGGCGTCGGACGGCGCGGCGGCGCGGCGTCCGGATCCGGCATCGCGGGGATCTCCTGCGACGGCCGTGTCGCCCGCGACGGGACGCCCGGCGTGAACGTCGGCGTCGGGTTCCGGCGCTGCGGGGGCGGCGAGAACGGCGTCGCGAACGGGATCGAGGTGCGGGAGATGGGCGGCGTCGCGGATGCCGGCCGGCTCGACTCGATCGGCGTCGGCCGACGCGGCGGAGGCTCGAAGGCCTCGGGTGCCGCCTCCGCGTCCGACTCGAGCACGGCGCGCTCGCTCGCGGCCCACGCCGGCGACGCCGCGCCGCCTGCGCCTGCCCCGACCTCCATGCCCACGCGGATCACGGCGCCGCAGACGGAGCATCGCGCGCGGACCCCGCCGGGCGGGACCTTCGCCGGATCCACCCGGAACACCGACTGACACTCGGCACACGAAACGTTCACCGATCCTCCCTCGCCCTGGCCGTCGAGACTGGCGTGACCGGGGTCTCCCCCGCCGGGCCATCGCCACGCCGATCCACCGAGAACACCGATCCATGCAGCGTCTTCGCGTACGACTTCATCTCCGTCGCGAGTTCACTGACCTGCCCCGCGTGCGTGAACTGTCGCCGCTCGTTCGTCACCACGCCGATCGACACCGTCATCAGCGGGACCTTGTGCAGCTGGCCGCGCCGGTCCTTGCCGAAGTAGTAGCCGGCCCGCCGGTCCTGCTCGCTGTACTGGTACGGGATGATCGTGTCGAAGACCCCCACGATCTCGCCGCAGGTCGCCTGCACCTGCTCCACCGGGATGACGAAGATGAAGTCGTCCCCGCCGATGTGCCCCACGAAGCCGGCCTCGCCGCACGTGCCCTTCACCACGTCGTGCAGGATCTTCGAGAGGATCCGGATGACGCGATCGCCGTCGTAGTAGCTGTACCGGTCGTTGTACTCCTTGAAGTGATCCAGGTCGGCGTAGCAGACGGCGAATCGCATCCGCGCATCGATCCGCCGCATGATCTCCTGCTCGATCTCGATCGTGCCCGGCAGCCGCGTGGAGGGGTGCACGAACGTGTCGCGGTCCGATCGCCGGAGGAGCGCGTCGAGGCGGAGCCGCGCCTCGGCGTTGCCGATCCCGTCGCGCAGGACCTCATCGCCACCGGCGTCGAACGCGGCCGCGAACGCGGCGTCCTCGGCGCGCGTCGTGAGCACCACCGGCACGATGCCCGTGAAGGAGTCCTGCTTGAGCCGTCGGCAGGTCTTCAGCGCCGCGACCGGATGCTGGCGCGCATCCACGATCACCAGCCGCGGGCGGGACCGCAGGGCAGCGGACATGACCTCGTCGCTGCTCTCCATCCCACGCGTCGGGATGCGGCGCTCCTCCAACCACTGCCGGACGGTCTCCGGCAGTTGCTGACCGTCCGGCGCGTAAATGAGGGCGATCGTTTGCGACACGTCGGTCAGCGGGACGGGGGAGCCACGAACATACTGGGGCCGAAATACGGTGTCAAATGACGACGCAGCAAGCAGTTGCGCAACTCAGTCCGTCACGTTGGATGCCTGGTCCAGCAACATCACCGGGATGCCGTCGCGCACCGGGAAGCGCAGGCGACAACGCGGGCAGTCGAGGGCCTGCCCGCCCTCGGCGTCACGGAGGTCGCCGTGGCACTTGGGACAGACCAGCAACTCGCGGATATCGGAGGGAACCTGGCTCACGTGCGGTCGTCCTCGGGCAAGCGGTAACCCAGGCGGGAGAGCGCCGCGGCGTTCCGCCTCCAGTTGTGGAGCACCTTCACCCACAAGTCGAGGAAGACGGGCCGGCCGACGAGGGGCTCGATCCGCGCGCGCGCGGCCTGACCGATCGCCTTGATCCGCGCCCCTCCCCCGCCGATGATGATGCGCTTCTGGCTCTCGCGCTCCACATGGAGCACCGCACGAATGTACACCGGGTCCGCGTGCTCCCGGAACTCCTCGATCTCGACCGCGACGCCGTACGGGACCTCCTCGTCCAGCTGCTCGAGGACGACTTCGCGCAGGAACTCGGCCACGAAGAAGCGGAGTTGCTGCGTCGAGATGTCCTCGCGGTCGTACAGGAACGGGCTCTCGGGAAGGCGCGCGCGGATCTCCCCGAGGAGCGCCTCCAGCCCCTCGCCCGTGCTGCCGGAGAGGAAGACCGCATGCGGGTACTCGGCCGCGAGCGCCGTCCGCTGCGCCGCGCCGAGGCGATCCGCCTTGTTGAGCACGAGGAGCACTGGCGCGGCGGGGGTCTGCGGCAGCTGCGCGAGGAGTCGCAGGTCGGCGGGTCGGTCCTCCACGGCGTCGACGAGGTGGACGATGACGTCGGCATCGGCGATCGCCTTCTGGGCGGCATGGAGCATGGCGCGGTGGAGCCCGTAGCGCGGCTCGAGCAGGCCTGGCGTGTCGAGCAGGACGATCTGCGAGTCGTCGTCGGTCAGGATCCCGACGACGCGGTCGCGTGTCGACTGCGGCTTGGGTGAGACGATGGCGAGGTGTTCGCCGACGAGCCGGTTGAGGAGCGTGGACTTCCCGGCGTTCGGTCGGCCGACGAGGGTGACGAAACCGGCCTTGGTCATGTCGGTCCGGGCGGTCGAGGGGGGGAAGACGAAAGGCCCCAGCCGAGTGAACGACTGGGGCCTTCTACCCACAAGGGGGTGCCGGCGACGGCCTACTCTCCCGCGTCCTCTCGGACGGAGTACCATCGGCGCTGTAGGGCTTAACGATCGTGTTCGGGATGGGAACGAGTGTGGCCCCTACGCTCTAGTCGCCAGCGAAAGCAGCGACAACGGAAGGTGGTAGTGTTCGTGTATTGGCGAATCGCAGATCTTGCAGATCGTGCGAATGCTCTGCGGTTGTATTCCTGCCCCTTAGACCCTTGCGGGAAGAAAGGGGGAGTAGTCAAGCCGCACGGGCGATTAGGATGGGTTAGCTCGGAGGGCATTACTGCCTTTCCACTCCCCACCTATCGACGTGATAGTCTCTCACGGCCCTTCAGGGGACTCAAGGTCCCAGGGAGAGTTCATCTTGGGGACAGCTTCCCACTTAGATGCTTTCAGCGGTTAT
>CAZPJF010000425.1:0-3121 GCA_964586095.1 uncultured Gemmatimonas sp.
CGTCGAACAGCGCCCGCTTCCACGCGATGAGGGCCGCGGCGTTGCCGGAGACGAAATAGGCCGCGAGCGCCGGGAGCCGAGGGGGTGCCCCCGGTCCCGGCCACCACCAGCCCGCCGCCGCGAGCGCGAGCCCGACGACGAGTCCCGCGACGCCGGCGCGGGCGACGAGCCGCACCGCCTCGCCGAGCGCGCCCGGCCCGGCCGGCCCGAGCGCGAGCGCCACGCCGGAGATCGCGCCCGTGAGCAGGGCCGCCGGCACCAGCCAGCGCACGAGCTTGTGGCTCCAGAGGAACCACGCGAAGAGGCCGTACCGGAACGGGTCGAGCAGCTGCGCGTGGAAGAACAGCGTCTGCAGCCCGCGGCTCATGGTGCGGATCTTCCGCCGGAACTCGATCCGCATGTTGGCCGCCCTCGGCACGAAGCAGACCGCCTCGCGCACTGACACCGCGCGGAGGCCGTTGAGCCGGGCCCACAGCGCCGAGGAGAAGTCGCGGCTCAGGCGCCCCGGCAGCTGGCGACGGTGCAGCGGGGCGCGGATCGCGTACAGGCACCCCGAGGAGCCGATGATGCCGCCCGCCGCGGTCTCGAGGTCGCGGATCCACATCTCGTAGCCCACGTAGGCGGCCTCGCTCGCGTGGCCCTTGGCGCCGACGGACGCGACGGAGATGTCGCGCGCGCTCGCGACGCCGACGTCAGGATCCTGCAGCGCCGCGACGAGCCGCTTCACGGCCTGCGGGTCGATGGTCACCGAGGCGTCGGTGTTCACGACGATCTCGCCGCGCAGCGAATCGAAGGCGCGGTTCTCGACCTCCGTCTTCCCCAGGCGCCCCTCGACACGCAGCAACTCCACCCCGCGGGACGCGTACTCCCGCACCAGCGCGTCGGTGCCGTCGGTCGAGCCGTCGCTCACGACCAGGATCTGCAGCCGGTCCCGCGGATAATCGGTGGCCACCAGTGCCTCGAGCACCGGCCGCAGCGTGTCCTGCGAGTTGTACGCAGGGAGGGTGATCGACACGCTGGGCCACTCGCGCGGCGGGTCACTCCGGACTCGCCGCGGCGCGCGCAGTCGGCTGGTGATCCAGAGCAGGGCCGGGAAGACCGCGAAGGCGTAGAGCACGAGGGCCGCCGAGCCGAGCAGCAGCCAAGTCCAGGGCGTCATCGGGGGAAGTTCGAGGGCGAGAGGCGCGCGCAGAGGGAGCGGCAAGATGCATGCGCGCCGCGCTACGGGCGACGGTGTGGGGATTCGCCTGAGGAGAAACTTCACCTAACTCTTGTGATGTCAAGCACATGAGCCGATTGCTGAACCGGTGTACAATGCGGCGTCCTCCGCGAACGCGGACGGACCCACCCCAGAGGAGATGTTCATGTCACGTCGCCCCGCTGCCGCGCCCCTCCGTTCGCTGGCCTCGCTCGGCCTGCTCCTCACCCTCGCCGCATGCGAGGACTCCACCTCGCCCGGCACCGCCGCCGCGGTGCGCGTCGCCGCCCCCGCCGTGGCCGGCGTGAGCGCCGAGACCCCGGCTGGGCTCTCGATCGTGGGGAGCAACGGCACGCTGCTCATCACGAACATCACGATGGTCGTGGACGAGTTCGAGTTGAAGCGCACGGGCGTCGCCTCCGGCGAATGCGACGACGACGGGAGCGACGACCGCTGCGAGTACTTCGAGTCGAATCTCTTCGTGGCCGACGTCCCGCTCGGCAGCGGGACCGTGACGGTCGCGAATGACCGCATCCCGGCCGGCTCCTACTCGGCGATGGAGTTCGAGGTCAAGGACCTTTTCGTGGACGCCGGCGATCCCGACGACGCTGCCGACGCGGCGCGCATCGCACAGCTCCTCGCCCAGCTGCGCACGACGTATGCCGACTGGCCCGCCGGCGCCTCGATGATGATCGAGGGGACCTTCACCCCGACCGGCGGGGCGGCGCAGCCGTTCCGCGTGTACTTCGACGCCGAGGTCGAGGTCGAGACCGCGTTCATGTCGCCGCTCGTGATCGACGACGCCTCGCAGGGCGTGACCATCGAGCTGCGCCCCGACCTCTGGTTCAAGAACCTCGACGGCACGGTGCGGAACCTGGCGGAGTGGGACTACGACACGCTCGCCGCGCTCGTGGAGTTCGAGGTCGAGCTCGAGGAGGGGATCGAGATCGAGTTCGATTGAGCGCGGTCCGGCGGACGACGGACGGGCGGGAGGGACGAGGGGGGCGCGGCCAGCGGCCGCGCCCCCCTCGTCATGCTCTCCGGCGCGTCCGTGGCCTACGGCATCCGCCGTCCCGGCGTCCACGGCGCCCCCTCGGCCTCCGCCTTCCGCTCGAGCGCGACGAGATCATCGCGTACGAAGGCGTCGAAGGCCGACTTGATCGCGGGGAACCGCTCGCGCACGATCTCGAGCTGGCGACGCTGGGTGCCCGTGGGCTCGCCGAGCGAGCCGCCGAACCCGACGGCGGTGTTGAGCCGCGAGAGCAGCGACGTCTCGGTCGGCTCCGAGTACCGGCCGGCCGTATTGTCGCCCGTGAGCCGCTCGCGGATGGCGCGCAGCTTCGCGCCCGCCGCGCGGACCTCGGCGTCGAGTGTCGTCGGCCGGGTGACCTGCTCCACGGCCCGCTGCAGTGCGTCGAGCCGCGCACTCACCTCGGCCATCGAGGCGTTGGTGCCGAGCACCACGCGCTGCAACTCCTGCGCCTCACGGTAGAACGCGACCGCGCGCTCGCGTTCGGCGGGGGTGACCGTCGCGTTCGGGAGGAGCCGGACCTCGAACGCGACCGGCGGCGTCAACGCGGTGCGCTCGCCCTTCACGCGCTTGAAGAGCTGCACGCGATACGAGCCGGGCGCCGCGAGCGGTCCGTTCCCGCCGAGCGTGCTGCCGCCCGCGCCGCCACCGCCACCGCCACCACCGCCACCACCGCCACCGCCGAATCCGCCACCCTGCGCGCCCGCCGCCTGGACCGGCGTGACGCCGGACCAGCGAAGGTTCCACGTCACGCGATTGGTGCCGGCGCTGTTGGTCCCGTCGAAGCGCGAGACCACGGCACCGCTCGGGTCCGAGACCTCGACCTCGATGCTCGGTGCTTCCTCCTCCTGCTCGGCCTTGAGTGCGGGCCAGCCGGGGAAGGGCACGTCCGC
>CAZPJF010000426.1:0-3120 GCA_964586095.1 uncultured Gemmatimonas sp.
GTGCGGGAGGTGGGACTCGAACCCACACGCCTTGCGGCACAGGATCCTAAGTCCTGCGCGTCTACCAATTCCGCCACTCTCGCAGCCGGGGGGCTTGCCTACAACATACGACGAGGGGCCCCCCGGCGGAGGGCCCCTCGCGCTGCTACTCGCCGCGACCCGCGGCCGTCGGTGGTCCGGAGCCGGCTCCGCGGCGTGTGCCGCGGGCGCCAGGCGCTGGCTGGCTGCGGCGCCGTCGTGCCCGCCCGGCCGTCAGCGCTCCGAGCCCACGCGCAGGTTCACCACGCGCGTGATGCCGTTGCCGTCGCGCGCCGGGGCGTACACGAGCAGGCTGATGTACTCCCCCGCCTTCACGTCCTCGAGCGCCTTCTGCAGGTCGCCCGGGTTCGCGATGTGCTTCTTCTCCGGCAGCACCGAGACGATCACGTCGCCGGCGCCGAGCCGGTTCTCGGCGGGGCTCCCCGGCTCGACGTCGGCGACGCGCACGCCGCGGTACTCGCTCGGGATGCGGGCGGCCTGCACCAGCTCGGCCGGCAGCGGCTCCACCGAGATGCCGAGCCGCGAGCGCGTCGGGGTGGACTCGACCGGCGCCGCATCGTCCGCCGAGGCGACGACGCCATTGTCCTTGGGCGCCGAGGTGAGGCGGACCGTGAAGTTCTTCCTGGTCCCGTAGCGCATCGCCTCGAGCTCGACGGTCTCGCCCGGCTTCTTGGCGCGCACGATGCGCTGCAGCTGGGCCACGCGCTCCACCGCCTTGCCGTCGACCTTGGTGATGACGTCGCCCGGCTCGATGCCCGCGCGCAGGGCGGGGGAGTCGTTCCCCGAGTAGGCCTGCACCTTCACGCCCGCGATCTGCTTGAGGCCGGCGACGGCCGCGTCCTCCGGCTGCACCTCGGTGATCGAGACGCCGATGACCGCGCGGCGCACCTCGCCGAACTGCACGAGGTCGTCCATCACCTGCCGCGCGAGCGTGATCGGGATGGCGAAGCCGTAGCCCGAGTAGAACCCGGTCTGCGAGGCGATCGCCGAGTTGATGCCGATGACCTCGCCGCGCGCGTTCACGAGCGGCCCGCCCGAGTTGCCGGGGTTGATGGCGGCGTCGGTCTGGATGAAGTCGGAGATGTCGTACTGCGTGCGGGTGAGCCCCTGGAGGCCGCGTCCCTTGGCGCTCACGATTCCCGCGGTCACGGTGAAGTCGAGGCCGAGCGGGTTGCCGATGGCGAGCACCCATTCGCCGATGCGGACCTTCTCGTCGTCGCCGAAGGAGACGGCGGTGAAGTTCTTGCCCTCGATCTTGAGGACGGCGACGTCAGTGGTCGGGTCGCGCCCGACGACCTTGGCATCGAAGATCCGGCGGTCCTGCATGGCGACGCGGACGCGGTCGGCGCCCTCGACGACGTGGTTGTTCGTGAGGATGTAGCCGTCGCGCGAGACGATGAAGCCCGAGCCCGACGACTCCTGCGTGCGCGGCTGCGGGGCCTGGTCCTGGAACTGGCGGAAGAACTCCTCGAAGCCCGGGGGGACCTGCCCCTGCGGGACGCCGCGCCGGTTGGTCCGCGCGCGCGCGTCGCGCTCGGCCTGGATCGAGACCACGGCCGGCGTGATGTGCTCCGAGATGGAGACGAAGGCGTTGCTCGCGTCGGCGAGGGACTTCACGTCCTCGGTGCGGGGCTTCGGCGCGGTGGCGCCCCCCTGCGCGAAGAGGCGGTCGGTCCAGTCCATCGACGAGGCGAAGAAGACGCCGCCGACGAACGCCAGCGTCGCGACGGCGAGGATGCGGCTGCGGGTGAGGATCATGGTGGAGCCTGCTCCGTGTAGCGGTTGTTCGAAAGGTAGCGCGCGACGCCCCGAGGCGACGCTCCGTGCTCACAGCGTGCTGCGTTCTGCCTGCTGCACTCTGCCTTCTGCCTTCTGATGAGTACCGAACGGGCCCCGGAAGGTTTCCGGGGCCCGTTCGGTTGTGACGTCCCTGCCCCCGGGGGCCTACGCCTTCTTGTCGTCGACGATCTCGAAGTCCGCCTCGACCACATCGTCCTTCTTGGCGTCGGCCGCGGCGGGCTCGCCGGCGGCCTGCGCCCCGGTGTCGGCCGCCGGCGCCGACTGCGCCGCGTAGACGGCCTGCCCGGCCGCCTGGAAGGCCGCCGTCAGCTCCTCGAGCGCCGCCTTGATCTCCGCCATGTCGTCCCCGCGGTGCGCCTTGCGCGCGCGCTCCACGGCGGCATCGAGCCGCGACTTCACGTCGGCCGGGACCTTGTCGGCCCACTCCTTCGACTCCTTCTCCACCTGGAAGGCGAGGTGATCGAGGCGGTTCTTCGTCTCGATCTCCTCGCGCTTCCGCTTGTCCTCGGCCGCGTTCTTCTCGGCGTCCTTCACCATCCGGTCGATCTCGGCGTCCGACAGGCCGCTCGAGGCCTCGATCCGGATCTTCTGCTCCTTGCCGGTCGTCTTGTCGCGCGCCGTCACGTGCAGGATGCCGTTGGCGTCGATGTCGAACGTGACCTCGACCTGCGGCATGCCGCGCGGGGCCGGCGGGATCCCGGTGAGCTGGAACTTGCCGATGGTCTTGTTGTGGACGGCCAGCTCGCGCTCGCCCTGCAGCACGTGGATCTCGACCGTCGTCTGGTTGTCGTCGGCCGTGGAGAAGGTCTCCGACTTCTTCGTCGGGATGGTCGTGTTGCGGGGGATGAGCACCGTGGTGACGCCGCCCAGCGTCTCGATGCCGAGCGAGAGCGGGGTCACGTCGAGCAGCAGCACGTCCTTCTGCTCGCCGGTGAGGACCGCGCCCTGGATCGCCGCGCCCACCGCGACGACCTCGTCCGGGTTCACGCCCTTGTTGGGCTCCTTCTTGAAGAACTCCTTGACGATCTCCTGGATCTTCGGGATGCGGGTCGACCCGCCGACGAGGATGACCTCGTCGACCTCGCTCGGGTTCATCCCCGCGTCCTTGAGCGCCTTCTCCATCGGCGGGATGGTGCGCTTGATCAGGTCATCGACCAGCTGCTCGAACTTGGCGCGCGAGAGCTGGTAGTTGAGGTGCTTCGGGCCCGACTGGTCGGCCGTGATGAACGGCAGGTTGATGTCGGTGCTCATGGTGCCCGAGAGCTCGATCTTGGCCTTCTC
>CAZPJF010000427.1:0-3114 GCA_964586095.1 uncultured Gemmatimonas sp.
CCGCCTTCTGCCGCTCCAGCGCGGCGCGGCCGACGAAGTCGCCCTTCTTCATCTTCACGAGCCAGCCGAGTCCGGCCTCGAGCGGCGTGATGGTGTCATCGATGTCGTTGCCGTAGAGCGCCATCCCCATCTCGAGGCGGAGCGAGTCGCGGCAGCCGAGTCCGGTGGGCACGATGCGGCCGGTGTCCAGGAGCGCCTTCCAGAGCGCCGCCGAGTGCTTCGTGTCGTGGTACAGCTCGAACCCGTCCTCGCCGGTGTACCCGGTGCGCGAGAGCGTCATCGGGATGCCGGCGACGGTGGTCTCGGTGAACCAGTAGTACCTGATCCCGTCGAGCGCCGTGGGCGTGAGCGCCTGGAGGATCTCCTGCGCCTTGGGGCCCTGCACCGCCAGCAGGCCGATGTCGTCGCTCACGTCGGTGAGCGTGCAGTCGAACCGCGCCGCGTAGCGCGAGATGTGCGCGAGGTCCTTGTCCTTGTTGGAGCCGTTCACGACCATCATCAGGTGATCGGCGGCGTAGCGGTACACCAGGCAGTCGTCGACGAACGTCCCCTGCTCCGTGAGGATCCCCGAGTAGTGCACCTGCCCGTCCGCCAGCGCGGCGACGTCGTTGGTGGTGACGTAGGTGACGAAGTCGATCGCCTGCCGGCCGCGGATGATGAACTCGCCCATGTGGCTGACGTCGAACATGCCGCAGGCGGTGCGCACCGCGTTGTGCTCGGCGGTGATGCCCCCCGGGTACTGGATCGGCATCTCGAACCCGGCGAAGGGGACCATCTTGGCGCCGGCGGCGAGGTGCAGGTCGTAGAAGGGGGTCCGCTTGAGCGGGCCGGTCGATTCGGACATGGGCGGGGGGTTCCCGAGCGTGATGAAGGAAGGATACCTCGCCTCAATATGCCGAAACGGCAGACGTGCTCCAAGGCCGGGACCCTGTCTCGTACCCGGAGCCCACGCCGGACCGGCTCGGCGAACCAAGTCGGGCCTTCGGTAGCTTTAGCGTCACGGTGCACACCCTCCGCGTCCTCCTGGCCCTCGGGCCGTTCGTCGTCTCGCTGCTGCGGGACCAGCGCCGCTGGCTCTGGTGGGGCGCGCCGCTCCGGCGCTCCGCGGAGTCCCACCGCGCGCGGGCGGACCGGCTGGTGGCTCGCATCGCCGCGCTCGGCCCCACCTTCGTGAAGCTCGCGCAGGTCTTCGCGTCGCGCGCGGACCTGATCCCCGAGCCGTACCTCGGCGCGCTCGGGCGCCTCACCGACCAGGTGCCGCCCGTACCGTGGGACGCGATCCGCGCGCAGCTCGTGGCCGCCTACCATGACGAACCCGAGCGCGTGTTCGAGGCGATCGACCGCACGCCGGTGGCGGCGGCGTCGCTCGGCCAGGTGCACCGTGCCCGGTGGCGCGGCCGCGACGTGGCAGTGAAGGTCCTGCGGCCGGGCATCGAGCGGATGGTCGCGCGGGACCTCGACTCGGCGCGCGCGATCACCGCGTGGGCCGCGCGCCGGTGGCCGCACCCGCATGTGCTCGGATTCCAGTCGCTGGTGGAGGAGTTCGGCGCGCGCATCAGCGAGGAGATGGACTTCCGGCTCGAGGGCGAGTACGCCGCCGAGGTGCGGGCGAACTTCGCCGGCAACCCGCGGGTGCTGATCCCGCAGGTGATGCATGAGCTCACGCGGCAGCGCGTGCTGGTGCTCGAGTTCGTGGAGGGCGCGCGCGTCGACCGACTCCTGGCGGGGGGCGTGGACGCGGGGCGGCTCGCCGGGCTCGTGATGGAGGTCTACGTGCAGATGATGCTCGTCGACGGCCTCTTCCACGCGGATCCCCACCCGGGGAACCTGCTGGTGGCACCCGACGGCCGCCTCGTGCTGCTGGACTTCGGGATGATGGTGCGCGTGGCGCCGGAGCTGCGGCTCAAGCTCATCCGGACGGTGTTCGCGAGCATCCGGCGTGACGCGGCCGCGGTGGCGCAGGGGTTCTACGACCTCGGGCTCATCGCGCCCGGCGCGGACCCCGACGAGATCGCGCGCCTGGCGGCGCTGCTGGTGACGATGGCGAGCACGCGGACCACGACCCAGCAGCGCCTGGAGACGATGCTCGCCGACCGCGTGATGCAGTCCCTGTACGACTTCCCGGTGATCCTGCCGCGCGACCTCGTGTACTTCGCGCGCACGGCGGCGCTCATCGAGGGGATCGGCACGCGCTACGACCCGTTCTTCAATGCCGTGGAAGTGGGGACGCCGGTGGTGATGCGCATGCGCAGCCGCATCCTGCGGTCGCTCGGCGAGGAGGTGACGCCGAGCCTGGAGGAGCTGGCGAGCGTGGCGGGATTCGCGGCGGGACGGGCGTGGCGCGCGGCCCGCGACTGGCTCGGCGGGTGGGTCGCACCAGCGCTGCGCCCGGCGCGGAACGGGGCGGCGCACGCCCCGGCGACGCCGCCCGCAGGCCCGCGGAGCGGAGCGCCTGGCGGAGCGCCTGGCGGAGCGCCTGGCGGAGCGCCTGGCGGAGCGCCTAGCGGAGCGACGAAGAGCGGTGTACCGCATGGCGGAGTGCCGCGTTGACTCCCGTCTTCTTCAAGAGCCCCGCCGCCTTCCGCCGATGGCTGGAGCGGCACCACGCCACGGCGACCGAGCTCTGGGTGGCCTACTACCGAAAGGAGACCGGCAAGGCGAGCATCAGCTGGTCGGAGTCGGTGGATGAGGCGCTCTGCTTCGGCTGGATCGACGGGGTGCGCCGCAAGCTCTCGGACGAGGCGTACATGAACCGCTTCACGCGGCGCACGGCGCGCAGCATCTGGAGCGACGTGAACACGCGGAAGGCGGAGGCGCTCATCGCGGCGGGCCGCATGACCCCGGCGGGCCTCGCGGCGTTCGCGGCGCGCGATGCCGCGCGGTCGGGCGTCTACTCGTTCGAGCGCAAGAACGCGTCGCTCGCGCCCGAAGAACTCGCCGCCTTCCGCAAGCGCCGCCGCGCGTGGGCGTTCTGGGAGGCGCAGCCGCCGGGGTACCGCCGCACCGCGGCGCACTGGGTGGCGAGCGCCAAGCGGCCCGAGACGCGCGCGCGGCGGTTCGCCACGCTCCTCGCCGACGCCGCGGCCGGCCTGCGGATCGCCTGCGTCACCGCAT